>CALDPN010000065.1 GCA_937911235.1 uncultured Bacteroidales bacterium | reverse complement strand
CAAGAAAAACTACATCTTGTTCTATTATCTAAGCGTCAAAACCACTGTCGCACCTTTCACTACAGTTTGCCCATTGGGAATTGATTGTTTCAACACTCTACCTTTGCCATACAATTGCACATACATACCACAACTTTCCAACAAATAAACCGCATCGGCAGCACCCATACCTACAACATTTGGCACCAAATTATTCAACACTGGACGTGGATTGGCAATCAACTCTGCATATTCGGTAGATTTCGACATCGAAATCCAATCCGAAGCATCTTTCTCATACTTCAAATTCAACTCTTTCATTGCATCTTCCACCTCTTCACGTGCCCCAGCCTTCACTCTCGGCAAATTATATCGCTGTATCGAATCACCTTCCCATTTCTCCAACTCGTCAATATCATTCTCCACCTCTTGCGAATATATACGCTCTGCAACTTTCTTGAACACCTCACCACACATAAACGCAGCTGCTGGATTCATCTGTGGCTCTTTCACAACCACAATACATGAATACATTGGTTTGTCGGCAGGGAAATAACCCGCAAATGTAATTTGGTGACGTACTTTGCCATCACTATTTTTGTTTGTTCCCTTTTCAAAAATTTGTGATGTGCCAGTTTTGCCCGCAATGGTGAATAAATTAGATCTAATAGCTTTAGCAGTACCTCTACTAACAACACCCTCCAATATGCCTCTCATATAATTTAGAGCCTTGTCTGAATATATTTTAGGGTTGATAACCTCTACTTCTGTGGTGTCGATCATTACTCCACTTCTTTGATAACCTTCTGTAAACAAAGGTTTTACCATGCAGCCATCGTTTGCTATGGCATTATATATCATAAGGGTGTATATAGGTGGCATTTGCACTTCATAACCAATAGACATCCATGGTAGTGTGGTTTTCCACCAGTTTTTATGTTTTCTATCTTTAATAAAAGGCTTGCCATATCCAGGTATTTCTAGTTTAAAATCGTTGCATATACCTGAGCGTTTTAGTCCGTCAACGAAAGCTTGCTCTCTGCCAGCATAATATTTGTCGATAATCTTTGAGACACCCACGTTTGATGATTGGTGCATTACATTTGCCACGCTAGTGTATCCAAAACCACCTTTACCACCGAAGCCTTTAAAGTTGTGGTCTTTCATTATTCTATTGGCAAACTTATGGCTGCCATCTTCTGTGTCCACGTATGTGCTGTCTGTAATAAAACCATCGTCCATTGCCACTAAGAAAGATAGAGTTTTAAATGTTGAACCAGGCTCTATTTGGCTGTTTACTGCAAGGTTTTCTACCTCGTAATATTTGCCGTCTTTCTGACGAGTAAGGTTTGAAATAGCTCTAATCTTACCAGTTTTCACCTCCATTAGCACCACTGTGCCGCGTTGAGCCTCAGTGCGTTCTAGTTGATAGCGTAGTTCGCGTTCTGCAGTTTCTTGCAAGTCTATATCAATGGTACTAACAATGTCGTATCCATTTATTGCCTCTTGTATAATAATGTCGGCATTTCTACCAGCTTTTTTACGTCTAATGTAAAGACCTGGCTCGCCTTTAAGCAAACTGTCGTATTCAAGTTCTAAACCATTTTTACCATTGTTTGCATCCCCATATACATCGCCAATAGTTCTAGATGCCAATGTGCCGTATGGTCTTACTCTTGTGGTTTTCTTTTTAAAGCTAATGCCACCTCGTATTGCTCCACGTCTTAGAATAGGGAAGTTTTTTACTTCTAAATAATCAATGTGAGAAATCCAACCATTGTGAAGATCGTAAGTGAAAGACTTTTTATTACTTTTTTGTGCTTCTCTATATTTTTTTCTTAAGTCTTTTTCGTACTTGTCTGCAGTTTTACTTGGAAATTTCTTAGCTAAAGCTTCTGCAAGTTCGCCAACGTGCTCTTCAAAATATGTTTTTTTAGTGGTTTTATCTTTCACAGAAAGAGCTGGCACTTTTAGGTCTATAGATACCCTATAATATGGTAGTGCGCTAGAAAGAAGTCTGCCATCGTGAGAAAGAATATTTCCTCTTACAGGGGTAATAGTGTTTGGGGCTGTTATTCTTTGTTCTGCGAGTTTTCTTAGCTCATCGCCTTTTACATATTGTATGTCTGCTATTTTGTAGATAATAGCACCAAAAAGACAAGCAATGAAAATGTAAACTACGTAAAATCTAAGAACTATAGGGTTTTTCTCTTTTTTCTTTTTGTCGGTAGATGAAGATTTTACCCTGTTGCCTATAAAAAGCACCAGTAGCATAGAAATGACATAAATGCCTACTGCTATCCAAGGTATCCACTTCATATTATTCAGTTACTTTATAAGGAGGAAGAGATTCTTCTTCTAAATTTAGATTGTGTTGTTTAATAATTTCTTTTACTTGGTCTATTCTGCTGTTTTTAAGTAATTCAGCCTCGGTAACCATGCAAATGTATTTTTCGTTTGCAAGCTCTTTGTTTAGCGCGTCTATCTTTATAAGTTGTTGCTCACATTTCATGCGGTTGTCCATGTAGATGAACATAAGACAAAGTGTAAGGAGCAATACGCCAAATTGCTTTTGAATAAATTTTCTATTTAAAATATCGCCGGTCAGAATGTCTTTAAAAGAACTTTTTTTGATTTCTTTCAAATTTTCGTTCTCTTTTATGATGTTTTTGACCTTGTTTGTTCCTCTTTTTATCATATTTTGGTGGCAATGCGCAACTTTGCACTTCTAGAACGAGGGTTTCTTTCAATTTCCTCTGCATTTGGCACTATCATTTTTCCAACTGCTTTGAAAGGTGCTTTGCTATTTCCGAAGAAATCTTGCTCATTTTCTCCTGTAAAGTTGCCTGTTTTAATAAAATTCTTAACAAGTCTATCTTCTAGAGAGTGATAGGTGATAACTGCAAGTCGTCCACCTTTTTTAAGTACTTTCTCTGCGCTCTTAAGCATACCTTTTAGCACTTCCATTTCTTGGTTCACCTCTATTCTAAGTGCTTGAAATATAGGGGCTAATTGTTTTTTGTCTTTGCCCAAACAAGATTCTATAATTTCAACAAGTTGAAAGGTATGAGTGATAGCTTGTTTTTTTCTTTCTTCTATAATTTTTTTAGCAAGTTTTCTTGCTTGTTTTACTTCTCCGTAGTAATAAAAAACATCTGCAAGAGCCTCTTCAGAGTATTCGTTTAAAACTTCAATTGCAGAAAGTGGTGCAGATTGGTTCATTCTCATGTCTAACTTTTCGTTGAATCTAAATGAGAAACCTCTTTTTGCTTCGTCGAAGTGGTGAGATGAAACTCCTAAATCTGCCAAAACTCCATCTACTTCTTCCACTTCGTGGTATCGCATAAAGTTTTTTAAGTATCTGAAGTTTGATAAGATATATGTAAATTTAGGGTCTTGAGGCGCGTTTTTAAGTGTTTCAATATCTTGGTCAAGACCAAATAGTCTGCCGTCTTCTTCTAGTCTGGATAATATCTCTCTAGAGTGACCTCCACCGCCAAAGGTAAGGTCTAAATATATTCCGTTTGGATTAGTTACTAGTCCATCTACGCTTTCTTTTAAAAGAACCGGTATATGATATGTATTTTCGTTTTGCATTTACGAATACAAATAAAAGATTAGTTTTTGTAAATTATTCGCACGGAATTTATTTTTCCGATAGAGGGTTTTTCATAAGTTTTTCTAACTCTATAGCAAGGTCTTCTGCATCAATGAATGTTTCTTCCACTTTGTTAGATGGCCATATTTCTATAGTAGTAAACTTGCCTATGAATTTAATTCCACCTTGAAAATTTAGGTTGGTAAGGTGGCGTTTAGGTAGTAGCATGCGTCCATTTTCTTCAAGCTCCACGCGATCGGCTTCTGCCACAAATTGTCTAAAAATTTGATCTTCGCGTCTTACCCATGGACTCAAACGTCCGCGTAGTTCTGCTACTATATTTTCCCAAGTTTTGGCAGGATATAGCACCAGACAGTTCTCAAATAGGTCTTTCCTTAGGTAGAATACATTTTCGTCACCAAGCTGGTGTCTAAATGTAGCAGGCAAGAACGCTCTGCCCTTGCTGTCTATTTTAGCTTCTATATTTCCAGTTAATGCCGACATAAATGTACCTTATTTTTTACGATGTAAAATTATAGTATTTTTAGACACTTTGCAACTTTTTTAGACACAATTCTCCACAAAGTTATTAACAATATAAGGTGAAAATTGTACATGATTGAGCATTTTTCCTAATTCTTAATTTGTTAAAAAATGTTTTAAAATTTGTTGAGATATAAAATATAAGTTTTATATTTGCATTTTGGTTATGGTTACACAAGTCAATTTACGCAAAATGCTAGAGGACAGAATGCGTCGCAAACCAAGCAAATGGATGGTGGCGCTTGTTCGTTGGGTCCTTATCGAAGATTGGTTAAATGAACACATGGCAAGAATTGGTCCTAAACACGGTGTCGATTTTATGCAAGGTGTGGTAGATGTGTTGGATATAAATGTGGAAGTAGTAGGGGAAGAAAACCTACCAAAGCACGGCACTCCATATATGTTTGTTTGTAACCATCCACTTGGTGGTGCCGATGTGGTTTCGGTGGCTTCTGTGGTGGGTAAGCATTATCCAGAAGGACTTAAAATTCCAGCAAATGATTTTCTTATGCTTCTAACAGGCATAAAAGACATGCTTATTCCAGTGAATAAAATGGGCGGTCAGAGTAGGTCTTTGTCGGAAAAAATCAATCAGGCATACGCATCAGATTCTCAGCTTATGTTTTTCCCTGCAGGTATGGTGTCGAGAAAAAACAATGGTGTGGTGGCAGACCTAGAGTGGAAGAAAAATTTTGTAACTAAATCTATTGAGTATAAGCGAGATATAGTGCCAATTAGAATAGATGCAAAGAACTCAAAACTTTTCTATTTTATAGCAAAACTTAGAGCAAAACTTGGCATAAAATTCAATATTGAAATGGCTCTGCTTGTGAGAGAGCTTCGCAAGCAAATGCACAAAAAAATTAAAATTACCATTGGCGAGCCAATACCCTATACTTCGCTCGACGACAGTAAAAACGCTACCCAATGGGCTCAAGATATTAGAGAAAAAGTGTATAAATTGTAATATATGGAACATTTGTTAATTCCCGTTGATAGAGAGCTTATTAAAGCAGAATTGACAGAGGACAAACTGCTAAGAACCACCAATAAAGCGGGTAATTTAATTTATATAACCACCGCATCGGCCTCGCCAAATGTGATGAAGGAAATAGCACGCATTAGAGAATTGGCGTTTAGTCTTTGTGGAGCAGGCACAGGTAAGGCTCTTGATATGGACGAGTACGATACCAACGATGGTTCTTATAAGCAACTTTTTGTATGGGATCCACAAAATGAAGAGATTATAGCTGGTTACAGACTTATTTTTGGCAACGAAGTGGCATTTAAAGAAGATGGTCAGCCAGACTTGGTAACTTCTAGAATGTATAAGTTTTCACAAAAATTTATCGATGAATATCTAGGTAGCACAATAGAACTTGGTCGTTCGTTTGTGCATCCAGACTACCAATCGTCAAAAATGGGCTCAAAAAGTATCTTTTCTTTAGACAATCTTTGGGATGGTTTGGGTGCTATTACAGTGCTTCGCCCAGACATGAAATATTTCTTCGGAAAAGTTACTGTTTATCCAACTTATGATGAAATTGCAAGAGAACTTATTTTTGATTTTATCGACACTTATTTTACCGATAAAGAGAATCTTGTAGAACCAATTCTTCCATTCAAACGCACAGGTCTTCCGGAAGAGTTAAGAGGCTTATTTACAGGCGAAAACTTCAAAGAAGAATATAGAATTTTAAATGCAAAAGTGCGAGAAAGGGGAGTGAATATTCCGCCGCTTGTAAACACTTATATGGGGCTGTCTCCAGAGATGAAATTGTTTGGTTATATTGAGGATAATGTAGAGGGTGGACGTATAGAATTTGCCATTGCAGTGCCGATAGAAAAAATGCACGAAGAGAAAAAAGCAAGGCATATAGAAACCTTTGAAAATCTCGGAAATATTAAATTATAAATCACAAAGGAAGTCGTGACCGACTTCCTTTTTTTGCGCGCCCCTTATTCTTTAGAATAAGATTTTTCCCTTTAGAGCAATATATTATTAGATTTTTTCGTTATATTTGTACACTTTGTACTAAAATCAAATCTATGAAAATGAAAAATCTATTCAGATTTTGCTCTCTAATGCTGTCTTGGGCAGTTTGTGCGAATGTTTGTGCTCAGTCATCTAGCGATCCTACTACTGGTTCTACTTTAGACCCTTTGCAGAATCCTGCTGTGGTGGCAGTAACAGCTCCAAATGTAACTCCTAATGCTATGCAGTGTGGTGGTGCGGTGTATTTTACAGTTGCAAACTATGATGCTTCGCTAAATTATACTTGGTCTTTAAATACAGGCACAGGTTCGGCAGATGATAGAGGGGTTTACACAGTTAACAATCCTCAGGATGGTGTAAATTATATTTTAACCGTAACAGCAACAGATGGTATAGATTCTGTTACAGGCACAGCTTCACGCTACTATGCTGCTACGCCAGAGATTCCGCAAATTTCTGCCACACAAGAATGTGGTAAGCCTATTACTTTCAAATTGGATAACAATTCTGCGTATCCATCTACATATACTCAAGTATGGAAGATTAATGGCAGTACTATTACTCCGACAAATGGAGAATATTCATTTTCAAATTTTTCAGACGGTACTACTTATACACTAAACTTAGAGGTAAGTAACCATGTAGGAGGTGTTACTTGCAAAAACTCAGCAAACTCAAGTATAGTTGCAAAATCGGTACCAAACTCTCCACGAGTAACAGAGTACAAAGCTTGTGCAGAGGAAGGTACAGGTATTTGGGAAGATTTGGTTACAAAATCAAGTGCTTCTAACACGCTTGTTTGGTATGAGTCTTTAACAGCATCATCTTCAATAGTTGCACCTGTTACTTTCGACAAAAATTCAGCCGATAAAATTTCTTACTGGGTAGCACAAAAGTCGCCTGCAGGCTGTGAAAGTGGTAGAAGTGAGGTGAAAGTGACTGTTTATGAGGTGCCAGAAGCCAATGCAGGTCACGACCTTACTATTTGTGAAGAAGACTTTGCTATACTTGCCGAAGGAATAGCAAGTGATAATAATGTAAACTATGTTTGGTCTCCAAGTGCTAAACTTGAAAGTGCAAATTCTCTATCAGTAAAAACAAAACCACTTTATCTTGATGCTGAATTTACACTTACCGCTTCAAATAAAGAGTCAAGTTCTTGTAAGTCTCAAGACAAAGTTAAAGTTTTTGTGCTAAAAAAACCAATTGTTAGTTTAAGTCCAAATAAATTTACAATTTGTGAAGATGGATTTGTGACTATAAATAACACAATGGCAGATCCAACAAAAGAAAGTTATAGTTGGGAGGCATCTACTGATGGCACTACTTATTCATACATTGGTGGAGGTGTTAGTCAAACTTTAAGTTCATTAAGCGAAGATACCAATGTGAAACTTATTGCTTCACTAGACGAATTACCTTCTTGCGCTACAAAGGCTGATGCAACGATAACAGTAGTTAAACGTCCTGTGGCAAATGCCGGACCAGACAAATTTGTTTGTTACGGAAGTTCTACTCAGATAGGTACAGAGGGTGTTCTTGGTGTAAGATACAAATGGGATAATGCAGGTGATTTAAATAATGCAAATATTGCAACTCCTACAATAAATAGAGTTACAGAAGACAAAGTTTATACATTGACAGTGTCTTCTACAGCGGTGCAAAACTGTGAAAGTACTAGTTCGGTGTCTGTCTATAAAGTAGATAAACCAACAGTTTATACACTTTCAGGCGGAGGCTCATATTGTAATGGTTCTCTGAATACAGATATAGATGTTATTCTTAGTGGCTCGGATACCGATACCGAATACATGTTAGTCAAAGATGATGTTCCAGCATTACCATCATGGACTTCAGGAACAAATACACAAATAGTATGGTCTGATGTAACTGCAGGCAACTATAGAGTTAAAGCAAGAAAAATAGGCTACGATACTTGTGAAGAATTAATGTCTGGTTTAGTTGTTGTGAAGGCAGAATCTTCTCCAGAAGCAAGTATTAGAATGCTTAACTCTACAGTGGCTTGTCCTGGTGATAAGGTTACAGTAAGAGTGGAAATAACAGGAGGCGTGGCTCCATACAAATTTACTCTTTTAACCAATGATGCTCCAGAAGAAATAAAAATTAATGGCAATTTCCACGATTTTCAATATACTCCAACTGCGGCAACTGTATTTAAAGTATCTGAGGTAAGTGACGCAGTTTGTAAAAGGGTTTACGATCCATCCGTATATATTCCTACATTGGATATGAAAATGTCTAGCCTTGCAAGTTTTACACTTAAGGCGTCGAAGTCAAATCCTGTTTGCTTTGGAGATAAAGTTAACTTATATGTTGACTACAATGAACCAGGGTCAAAATTTATATGGGAATCTGGAGAAGGCGGCAACTCTATTTCTATAGATGCTACTCTAACTCACACATACCAACTTACTGTTGAAACACCAGAAGGATGTAAAGTGCCTGCGGAATATACTGTAGAAGTGGCACCAAAACAGAAAGCAGAGATTTCTGGTTTCACTAAAACAACAAATGACGGTAAATACTTCCTATGTTCAAATGACCCTAAAGTTCTTCCTATTACCAATCCTGTTGGTGGAAAATTTTCAACCACACCGGCTGGATTTTTTGATGGAAGTTATTTCGACCCTTCACAAGTAAGCACAACCACCGACTTTGAAATAAAATACCAATATACAGACGTTAAATATGGTTGCAATTTAGATACCGTATTCCATGTAACTGTAAGTGCAATCAACAAAGAAGTTAACTGGACATTGGCACCAACAAATGAAAAACCAAATGATTGGGCAACTTCATTTCAACAATGTCAACCAAACCCTGCAAATCCAAAGGATGTAATCAAAGTGCAAGGTCACCCTCAGGTGGCAGCAGGAGAATGGTATATTCAGTCTGACAATAATTTAGTTGGCGGTGCATCTGTGGTGGAAACAAGCGAAGATTTAGCAGAAGCACAAGTAAAAGGGGTAACAGCAGGTGTTAAATATTTTGTGTCATATAAAGTAACGGACAACTACGGATGTACAGGTATTTCTACTAAAGATTTAATTATCAACAGTAAACCTACCACTTACGTAGAATCTGGTGGTATATTGATTTCTCCAAATCCTATCTGTATAAATAATGAGTCAGCTACAATCAAAGCAGCTCAAAATCCAGGTAAGTTTTCTCTTTCTCGTGACGATAATGCTATGTATGTGGGAGACACTGCCGACGGTAAGGGTATAGAAATCAACCCTTCTCTAGGTAAGGCAGGTGATCACAAAATAATATATACTGTAGTAGACAATTCTGGATGTAAATATAGTGAATCTGCTATCTTTACTATAGTAAATCCAGTGTTGATAAGCTCATTCAACCTTCCTAAAAAAGAATTCTGCTCAGAAGACGACCCTGTTGTTATAACAGTGTCAGCTACAGTGCCTACCACAGGTTATATAAAAATAGTTGATCAAAATGGTGTAAGGGTGCTTGACGGAATAGACATTAACGACTCACCAGTGTTCGACCCAGGTTTAGGCGAAGGGCAATATACTATCACTTATGTCTATAATGATGGCACTTGCGATGCTGAGTATAGCGAAGTAGTGGTGGTAAATCCTACTCCAGTTGTAGATATGAGAATGAAGGATGATTATTGCTATGGTGAAAAAATCTCTATATTACCTAATTATTCTGGTGGTGAAATTACTCTCACCGACCCACTTTTACCAGTTGAAACATTGGTTGGCTATGTGTTCAATACAGAAGTGTCTGGTTTAGGTCAATTTACAATTGAATACAAAGTAAAGAACGAATTTGGTTGCGAAGGCCAAGCAAGTAAACCATTCCAAGTGCGTGGTGTAGAGAATATGACCTTGCAAGTTGCTCCATATATTTGTGAACCTGCAGGTCTGCACGATATAGAAGGTGCTCCAAAACCACAAAACGCACAAGATAAAGTTTATTTCTCAACTGTTCCAACTATAGGTCTTACAGATAACGGCGATGGAACAGGTCTTATAGACTTATCAAATTCTACATACAATACTATATATCCAGTTACATATCACTATGTAGAAGAATATTTAGATGAAAATGGTGATACACAAACTTGTGAATCTACTATAACTAAGAACTTTAAGGTGCTTGATCAAACTTCAGACTTTATAGGATTTAAACACAATGAGGTTATTTGTTCAGACGAAGTTAGAAGAGATATTGAAGCAAATTTCCCAGCGAATACAAGATTTGAATTTTCACACCTTGCTCAGTTCCCAACAGCATTTGTAGATAATGGTGATGGTACAGCAATATTGTTCCCATCAGAACTTCCAGAAGGTTTCTACACTGTGACAATGTATCACGAGTTTTTCGACCCAGTAGATGGTACTCTAATCTGTAGCTCTAAAAAAACAAAATCATTCTTTATATCTAAGATTGAGGAAGTTAAAGATATTTCACTTTACTGTCATCCCGACAATAAAACATCAGTGAAGTTGGAAAATACAGAACTAGGCATTAGATACGACTTGTATGTAAACGGTGGTGTTTATGATGCAGTAACTACTACAGCTGTAAACCAAATAGTAGAATTTAAAGCCATAGATGTAAACCAAGCCACAGCATACGTAGTGGCAGTAGATCCAAATGCAACAAGCTGTTCACTTCAGTTGTCGAAAGAATTTGTTATAGAGCAACTTAGTGCTTCTGTTACAAGCACAAATATTTCTTGTTTTGAAAGAAAAGATGGTACATTTAAAGGTTCGGTTAGAGGTGGTGAACTACCATACAATCACCGACTACTAGATACAACCACAGGAGCCGAGGTGTTAACCGCACAAAGTTCTATACTTTTAGGTGTTGGCAAATATACCTACGAAGTTACAGACGGTATTGGTTGTGTGCAAAAAGCAGACTTTGAAATAGTAGAACCAAACAAACTAGTAGCGAAAATAGAACAATCAGAAGTAGATTGTTATGGTGCAACTACAGCTACACTAGCAGCACAAGTGCAATCAAATGCAGGTGTAGGTCCATATAAATACACTTGGGAAAAGATAGAAAGCACAGGCAATGTATTTGTAACAGATGAACCAACAGCAGTTGTTGCCAAAGGTGAATATCAGCTAATAGTAGAAGATGCCAATGGTTGTATTTATGAAGAATCTGTCACAGTAACAGCTCCAGACAAAGAGCTTACTATTACAGTAGATAACAAAGTTGACGTACAAGTAATCGGTGATGCTACAGGTAAGATAGAAATCACAGTTACCGGTGGCACACAAGATGCTGCAGGCCTTTATAAATACACTTGGACTGGTATTAGCATCGACGACACTAATAGACATTCAGAAGATTTAGATCAATTAAAAGCAGGTACCTATTCTGTATTAGTGGAAGATGCTAGAGGTTGTAAGAAAACAGCGTCAGTTACTATTTTTGAACCTACAGAAATACGTGTACAACACACTATAGTAAACCCAACTTGCTTTGGATTTTCAAATGGTGTTATTAGTCTAACAGTAAGCGGAGGTACTCAACCATATAACTTCGAATGGACAGATGAAACTGGAACAGTGGTAGCTTCTGGCGAAGGTAAAAACGAGGTAAATGGCCTAGTGTCAGGCGAGTATAAAGTAATGATAAAAGATGCAGATGGCAATATTTATCAAGATGTTTACGTAGTATCAGAAAATCCAGAGTTAGTAGTAACAACATCTTTATTATCAGTTTTAGAAAACAAATGTTACAATGACGAAGATGGTGTTATTATACTTGATATCAAGGGAGGTACAAATATCTATACAGTGGATTGGGGTAGTGTAGACCCTTCTAAACTACAAAGTGATAATCATGCAATAGGCTTAGGTGCCAAAATTTATAATATCGACGTTAAAGATAGCAATGGTTGTCAAGTATCTCACTCTGTGGAAGTTACCCAACCAAATAAAACACTTTCAGCTACAAGCACAGTAAAACAAAACAAATGTTATAATGCCACAGAAGGTGAAATAGACCTGATAGTGGATGGAGGTACACCAAACTACAGATATATTTGGCAAGGTGTAGGTGTAAACCCAACAGCAGAAGACCAAATAAGTTTAACAGCAGGCCAGGAGTACTCAGTAAAAGTGTATGATGCGAATGGTTGTTCTTGGGAAGGCTCATTCACTATGGACAATCCACAAGAACTTATCTTATCACTAACTTCAAAAGACATTACATGCAACAATGCAGCAAATGGCACGATAGAAGCACAAGTAACAGGTGAAGCTCCATTTACTTATACTTGGGAAAACTCATTTGGAACCACAGTACTTGCAGGTAACTATCCAAAAATAGAAAACCTATCAAAAGATATGTACAATGTTACAGTTACAGACAAACTAGGTTGTACTAAAAAAGCAAGTGCCGAAGTAAAAGAACCAGATGCATTAACAGCAAAAGTAGAATCTAAAAACATAAGTTGCAACAATGCAAATGATGGTCAAATAAAAGTCTTTGCAGAAGGTGGTAGCGGCATCTTTACATACGCATTATATAAGGTGGGCGAGGTAGCACCAATTACTACGTCAAATGAAATTGGTGTACTAGAAGAAGGTGCTTACCAATATAAAGTACAAGACGAAAACGGATGCAACTGGACATCAAATGTAATTAATATTATCAATCCAGACCCAATTGTCATCACCTACAATGTAACAGATGTTTCAATCTATGGTCTTTCAGATGGTATTATAGACCTAGATATAGTAGGAGGAACTCCATCTGTTACAGGTTACCAAATACAATGGGTAAACGGTCCAAGTATTGTAACAGACCCAGCCAACCCAGCATTCAATGCAGACAAAGAAGTTGTCACAGGTCTTAAAGCAGGTAGATACAATGTAGTAGTAACAGACGAAAACAATTGTGCCGCTGTTGCAAATATCGTGGTTAATCAACCTGAAGTAATTACATTAGACATAGACGTGAAAGATGTTGATTGTCATGGACAAACCAATGGTAAAGTAGTGCTATCTAATTTACAAGGTGGTACTGCACCATATACTATTACATTCATAGGTAGGACATCTGGAGTATCAAGAACAGATGAACTTATTATAGATGCACTGCCAGCAGATGTTTACGATTTAAAAGTTATTGACGTAGCAGGTGCAGAGTTTAACAAAGAAATAGAAGTTAAACAACCAGACGAAATAGTTATTAAAACTGTAAAAGAACTTTCAAAACTATCAGTAGACTGCTTTGGTAATGCAACTGGTGAAATTAAAGTAGATATTACAGGTGGTACAGCTCCATACAATTATAATTGGGTAGGAGTAACAGCAACCAATGTAGACAATGTGAAAGACCTTGCAACAGGCACATACGCTATTATGCTTACCGATGCTAAAAATTGTACAAATAACACATATAAAGAAACAATTGCAGGCCCTGTTGGTCCGTTAGATATTTCAGAACATATTGTAAATAATAAATGTTATGGCGAATCTAATGCAAGCATAGAAATAAGTGTTACAGGAGGTACAGCACCTTACACATATCTATGGACTGGTGCAGGTATAGAAGCAGACAAAGTAGACGACCAAAACCAATATAGTTTATACAATGGTCAATCTTACAAGGTGACAGTAATAGATGATCTAAACTGTACTCTAGACAGAGTATATAAACTAGATGATAGAATAGAACTTCAAGTGGCAACATCATCTAAAGACGTGCTTTGTAACCGTGACAGAACAGGTGAACTTCATGCTACTATCTCAGGAGGTACAGGTCCAGTTTCTTACGGTTGGGAAAGTAGTGACGGAAGTTATTCTTCTTCAGAGCTAGATATCAACACCCTTTATGCAGGAAAATATATCTTCAAGGCAAAAGACTCTGAAGGTTGTGAAGTAGTTAAAGAAGAAATTATCGACGAGCCAGATGTGTTAACAGCTACTCTGCCAGCCGACTTTGCACTATGTGGAGGCATAGACGATGGCGAACTTTATGTTACAGTAGATGGTGGCACAAAACCATACACATATCTATGGCATAAAGACTATGACGATGTAAACCCTGTAGGTTTCGGAGCGCATCTCACAAATTTAGGCGCAGGCATTTATCAAGTATTTATCAAAGATAGAAATGGATGCGAAGCTTCAGACGATGCAATCATCAAAGCATCTGTGCCAATGAACATTATACGTAAAAGTATTGTACATGTATCTTATAATGGTTTCAACGATGGTTCTATAGAAATTGAAGCCACAGGCGGTACAGATCCTCTTACATACACATGGTCTGGTCCTACAATCGACCCTAATGTTCCAGTAACAGGACAATCATTAACTCACCTAGTGGCAGGATACTACTATGTAACAGTAGAAGATGCAGTAGGATGTAAGATAACAGAAAGATTTGAAATCACACAACCAGAAGAACTAACTGTTGAAGCAAAAATCGATGATATTAAATGTGCGGGCGACTTAGGTAAGATTCTTTTAAGAGTAGGAGGAGGAACACCAAATTATACATACGAATGGACAAGTATCAATGGATACTCAAATTCAACAACAAATCCAGAAGTTACAGGTCTATTAGCTGGTGTTTACGACGTTACAATTAAAGACTCAAAAGGAGCAGAAACCAAACGCCAATACATTATATCTCAAAAAGATCCAGTAGAGTGGACACTGCTTACAAGTAAAACAGAACTTGATTGTTTCGAGCAAAATATAGCAAATATCAACCTACACGTTGTAGGTGGTACTCTTCCATATAGCATAGAATGGAAAGGACCAGATTATACAAACTCTGGAGTATATAGTATTGGTAATTTGGGCGTAGGAACATATACAGCAGAAATTATAGACGCCAATGGATGTGAACCTGCAGTAATGTTTAGCCAAGAAATTACTCAACCAACTGAAATTGTATTTGATGAAAATTTAACACACAATATTTGTACAAACGACAGATCTGGTAAAATTGAACTTAATATCACAGGAGGTGTAGAGCCTTATTCATTCACATGGTCTGGTTTCGATGTTAAGTTAAACGAACAAAATCAAGAAAACTTGCCACAAGGAGTGTATACTCTATACTTTAGCGATGCAAATAATTGTGAAGTTCAAAAAGAATACAAAATACAAGCAAACAACGAAATCTCAGCCATTATAAGTGGTCCATCAGACATCTGTAGTAGAGAAGAATTCAATATTCAAATAGACGTAAATGGTCAAGCACCATGGATAATTGAATACACCGATGGATTCCAAACATATTCAGTAACAACAGAAGAAAATATAAACATCTTCACACATAGCCTACTTTCAGACTCTGAATTTAAACTTATAAGTGTAGTAGATGCCAATGGTTGTTCTGCAAAACTAAGCAATGGCGTACAAATTGACGTACACGAGATACCACAAATTACTATCGTGTCTGCTCAAGAAGACTGCTGCCTTGGCGAGCCAGCATTAGTAGATATTATTTTTGCAGGCAAAGGCCCATGGACAATAAGCTACACCGATGGTACATTAGACTATGTAGATGGTCCATTTACAGCCGACAGAGATTATCTAAAAATAATACCAACACAAATAGGTACAAAAACCTATACAATTAAATCTGTGAGCAACGAAAACTGTACAGTAGATGTAAACTACTCAGTAGACATTACGGCTTATACCTATCCAAACCTAGAGGTAAATGTGTCTCCATATATCTGCGAGCCAAATCCTCTACAAGTATCGCTACATGCCACAGGCGAAGCACCATGGCACGTGGTATATTACCTAAATGACTTGAAATACGAATACGATATGCAAGCAGAAGATGAGGTGATTGACATCTATCCAAACAAACCAGAAAACGTATTCTTATTCGAAAGCATAAAATCAGGTAAACGTTGTGTAAGCAAACTAGATAAAACAATTCAATCTCAAATGGGACTATTGCCACTAGATGCAACAGTGGTAGTAGGACAAAATATGGTATGTAGAGGCTCTATAGTTTCATTTAGCACATCTGAAATTCCATACGCAACATCATACAAATGGTCATTCCCTTCTGGCTTCAACATTGTGAGTGGTTTAGGCTCTACCGAAGTTCAAGTGCAAGTATCAAGCAATGCACAAGACGGTGAAATAAGAGTTTGGGGTGTGAATAGTTGCGGCGAAGGTGTCTATACTGCTATCAATGTACAAGTAGATAAACCAATGTCTACAGGAGCAGAAATTACAATACCACCATTTGTTTGCGACAACGAAAGTTTATTCCCACTTACAGTTTCAGAAGTAGAAAATGCTACCAACTACGAATGGATAATGCCAACAGGCTACACTGTAGTATCAGGTCAAGGCACAAGAAGTGTAATGGTAAAAATTGATAAATATGCAGTTTCTAGCGAAGTACAAGTGATACCAAGCAACATTTGTACAGAAGCAGAACCAATAAAAGCACAAATCATTATCCGTCCACTACCATTTGCCGAAGCAGGTGTAGACTTTATTACAGATTGCTCTACCGAAGCAGTGCTAATGGCCACAAATAATGCCAATGCCATAACATCTGAATGGCGCTTAGTGAGCGGTAATGCTGCATTTGAAAACACATCGCTATACAACACCAAAGTGTCGGAACTAATGTATGGTGACAATGTCTTGGCTTGGACAGTAGACGACGGTTTCTGCCTAGGTTACGACTTAGTAACAGTAACCAACCAAAACCCAGGCATTACAGATCCAGAATTTAGCGAACTTACCATTTGTGAAGACTTTATGACACTTCGCGCAGGCAAGCCAGAATTTGGTATGGGACGTTGGACCCTAATAGCAGGCGATGGTGAAATTCAAAATCCAAACAGCAACGAAACCCTTATCACAGGACTTAGCAATAAACGCCCAAACGTAATTCGTTGGGAGGTATATTCACCACAATGTAGCAACTCTATCAATGTAGAAGTTACATCACACGACTTAAACAAACTAGTTGACGCAGGTTCAGACGGAGTTTCTACCACAGGAAGTTACCGACTATCTGCAAGAGTAATTAATGACTCTGATGTTATAGGTACTTGGACAGTAGAAGCAGGTTCAGGAACATTTGACGATCCTCACAATCCAAATACAGTAATCTCTGGTTTGTCAACAGGTATCAACACCATTAGATGGACACTAAAAGGTTACGATTGTATTGCATACGACGAAATTAAAATACGTATGGTGGACGAACCAATAGCATCATTCAATATTGAAACAACAGAAGGTTGTGTGCCACTAACAGTACAATTTACAAACACCACAATAGGCAATGCCGATTACAAATGGGAATTTGGCGATGGAAGTTCATCAGACTTACGTAGCCCAATCCATATATTTGAAAATCCAGGCACATATACAGTAAAACTTACAGCAAGTGCCAATGGTAGAGTAGATACATATACAGGCGAAGTAAATGTACTACCTTCACCAGAAGCAGCATTTAGCGTGGCAGAAAGACAACTTTACGTGCCAAATGCAGAGGCTCACTTCTACAGCGAAACAGAAGGTGGTGTAAATCACTACTGGCTATTTGGCGATGGAGGTTCATCAGACAAAGCAAACCCTGTATATACATATCTAGCAGACGGTCTATACGATGTTACCTATATAGTAAGCGACATCAATCTATGCTCAGATACCTTAGTAATGGAAGATTACATTAAAGTAGGAAAAGATTCTTACCTAGTGTTCCCAACAGCCTTCACACCAAATGTAGAACACAGCAATGGTGGTTTATATTCAGAAGGCGAAAGACGCTTAGATGTATTCTATCCAGTAGGTAGAAATGTAGATACTTACAAGTTGGAAATATTTAGCACATGGGGTAATAAAGTATTTGAGTCAAACGACCAATACATTGGTTGGGACGGATACTACATGGGTCAATGTGCAGCACAAGGAGTTTACCTATATAGAGCAGAAGGTAGATTTAAAGATGGAAATTCATTCCAATATTCTGGTAATTTAATGTTGATAAGATAATGAAGACAATATTAAAGAGAATCATATCACTAGTTAGTGTATTATTATTAGCACAAAGTGCTATGTCACAAGATTTTTTGCTGTCGCAACCATGGGCCACAGCATCAATGGTGGCACCTTCGTTTGCAGGTTTAAACCTAAGTGGTAAAGTATTTGCCACCTATAGGAATATGTATTCGTCACTAAAAGGAGCACATGTGGCTGTAGTAGGTTACGACCAATACTTCCATCCAATGCGTTCGTCATTTGGTGCAAACATCGCATATACAAACTATGCATCAAGTGCATTGTCGCAAACCGAATTTAATATTCAGTACAACTATTCAGTGCAGATGACCACAGATTGGTATTTCCGTCCAGGTCTTCAGTTAGGCTTGTTTTATAGATCAATAGACCCAGACAAAATGATATTTGCAGACCAAATAGCACCAGATGGTAGTTTCTTGCCAACCACATCATTCAACCCAGTAAATACATCGGTGGTGCGTTTCGATGCAGGTGTGTCAATTCTTTTCTATAACCAATATTTCTTTGGTGGTGTACATGCCGACAACCTACTTGGCAACAAAATATCATTTATGGATCAAGCAGAAGCCACCAACCCACTTAAGTTAAGCGTGTTTGCTGCAGGCATGATTCCTATTTCTAAAGGTTTAGGAAAATACGATGCCAAAGACGACGTTACCATAGCAGCCCTATATCAATGGCAAGGACAATATCATCAGATAGACCTAGACATTATGTATCACCGTCGCTACTTTATGGCAGGTGTAGGGTATCGTGGTGTGCCATTCTATACACCAGAAGGTCTACAAAGCCAAGACGCAGTCAAGCTTATGATAGGTGGTTCAGTAGCAGGCTTTACTCTATCATATAGCTACGATATCAACGTTTCTTCCCTAATCGACGTGTCGGGCGGTTCACACGAAATTGTCTTAACGTATAGGTTTATGGAAAAAGCACCTAACGACCGTTCGTTCTTCTGTTACTAAAATGTAATATCAAAACATATTGAAAATTAAAGGGTTAACGATAGTAAGAAGTTAACCCTTTTTTATTTTAAAGATTTTTTTGTTAAAAATTTTAATATTATAATTATAATACATACTTTTGCACTCATAATAACATTTGAACAATTTTAAATTTATTAAGAACATGAAAAAATTAGTACTTTTATCATTATTTATCGTAGCTATGGCTACTGCAGCTTTTGCTCAACCACGCGCAATTGGTGCTCGTCTAGGTTATGGTGTTGAAGTTTCTTACCAACACTCTTTAGGTGAAAACAATATGGTTTCAGCAGAGTTAGGTCTTCCTAAATTTGCAGGTTTATCAGCTGCTGCTACTTACGATTGGATCAACCCTGGTGGTTACATGATTCCATGGGAACACAAAGGTGAATGGAACTGGTATGCAGGTGTAGGTGCTTCTGTAGGTTTTGAAGGTTTCAATGAAATCTGGGGCTTCGGTGGTGTAGCTGGTCGTCTTGGTGTTGAATACCAATTCTGGTTCCCACTACAACTTTCTATCGACTATCGTCCTACTATCGGTGTATGGGGTGCATACGGAAGTGCAGGCTTCTATACCAATGGTCTATGGGCAGGTGCTATCGCGCTTTCAGCACGTTATGTATTCTAATAGAATTTAATTGCCCTAATCTTATAATATCGGAGTTGCACATTACGTGCAGCTCCTTTTTTCTTTACACCTTATTATATAGTAAAGTATACTTAACACGCCAAAATCAATTACAAACGTTTACATAAATCTTAAAAAATGTGGTGAAACCGCATTTTTATTTAGAAAAATTTGGAAGTAAAGAAAAAAAATGCAAAATTTGCACTTATAAAATTGAAATCAACCTAATTTTTTAAACATTAAATTTATTTATCATGATTAATAATAATTTATAATATTATTAATATATAATTATCTTGATTTTAAAAAATAATCTTCTGATATAATGGTTATTTATTAATAAATATTTAAATTTTAATTAATATTTAAATAATAATTAATATGGGAAAATATTCAGAAGGAAAAAATTCATAGACAGTAGGTTTGAGCTTTGCAACAAACGCTCCGCTTGATGACCGTACAGTAGTGAAAACCAAGGACAGTCTAATCGGTAAGGACACTTGGGTACAGCCAGGATACTTATTCAACGGGCTGATTACTGCTGTTTAGGAAACTTAGGAGTTATATATGTATATTGGTGGCTCATTATCGGCTTGGCCGTCCGACTTCTTATCAACTACAACTGCCACAACATCAACAGCTCAAGATACAACTATAGCTAAATACTGGAAAAAAGTCTCTTCCTCTGGTTTAGAAAACATATCCGGCGTCTTCACTTTTAAAGGATTAGCGGAAGCTGTAAGTCCTGATTTGAGCTATATTGTCGTTTGTACACCTTCTATGGACGGTAGAGAAGCTAGTCCAATTGGAGCATTCGCCGATTTAGAAGGTGAAATATACTACGGTTGGGAAAATGAAAA
>CALDPN010000064.1 GCA_937911235.1 uncultured Bacteroidales bacterium | reverse complement strand
GTTTGTAAGGCGACCCTCAGAGTCGAAGTTTTCTGCATAAATATTGTAAGGACCACGCTCTGTAGGGTGATAAGCTAGGTCTAAAGTTTGAATATAGCTAGACTGACCATAAACAAGCTCACGGTTTGGGAAAATCTCGTTTTCAGAAATCTGACGAATAAAGTGGTTTGAGAGTTGCTCTTTATCTTTTCTAATATGGCTTGGTGTGTTTGATGTGGTTTGGTTAAACATATTGTCTATGTAGTACCAAGATAGCGCAGCACGGTTTTTGCCATACTCAATATTGTTTGAAAGCGCAGACTCTGTGAAGCGAGAAGGCGTACTAGCAAGGCGCCAGTTTGATGCATACCTAACGTCGTAACCAATAGTTGTTGACTCAAAGTCGTCTACATAAACCTTGCCATTTGCACCCTTGGCAGTGCCAGGTATCATGTGAGCAAACTCTGCATCAAAAGCCACAGTAGATGCTTGTTTAAGATTTAGAATAGGAAGTTTATTTAGCCAATCGGTAACAGATTGGAATTGGTCGCGATACGACATATTCAAGCCCCATACGGTGTTTGCCACAGGATCGTCGCCATAGCCAACCTTTTCTGTAAGAGGTTTTTCAGACAGATACATTACAGTACCACCCACATTGAGGTTGTCGGTAATGGCATAGTCGAGGTGAGTGCCAATGAGCGACTTACGCTTCATATTAAACATAGACTGACTCTCTAGCGTAACACTAATAGGAGTACCAAGGTCGATAAGGTCTTGGTTCATAATAGTAACCACACCCATCATATAATCTACAGTGAAGTCTACGTTTTCTGTAAGTTGCACACCACCTGCGGTAACCTTTACAGAACCCTTAGGCACATTCATTGCATTTAGCCTAATTTCACTACCAGAAGATGCACGATATTCACCCACTAGATAGTATTTATTCTTTTCGGCAAACTCTTGCGCTGTGGTTAGTGTAGAGTCGTATAGTTCTTGATAAACATATTTCTTTACAAGTTTTGGGTCGTTACCAAGTTGTTTTGCAAGGTAAGAACCAAAAGGTTCCACCACTGGGAATATCACCTTACCATTTTGAGATATGATAGTGTAACCTTCCACAAAGTCAAACATACCATCACCATTTGGTTTTTGTTTGTGTTGAGAGTCTAAGTGGTCTAGGTTCATTACCCAAAGAAGAGGCT
>CALDPN010000063.1 GCA_937911235.1 uncultured Bacteroidales bacterium | reverse complement strand
ATTGTGCAGCAAACAAAAGTAAAGCTCTTTATAGTTATCTTGAAAGCTGTTTGTTCGACTTTAAATCAGGCTATTTAACGTTTGTTGCAATGACTGCAAAAATGATGGCAACATATAAAACATCCACTCAATGTAGCTATGATAAAGATGTATTGGTGCCAATGGAGATAATTCAGTCTGTGAGCAAATGGAAAGATGTTGACAATGTCGTTCTTACTTTTGATGAAAACAGAATAACATTCCAAACTCCAAACTTAAAATTATCGACTGTTTTGTTAGAAGGTCAATTTCCTAATTGGAAAAAACTTTTTGAAGAATTGCCTGAACAATGGGCTGAAATTCATAGAGAAGATTTATTATCAGCATTGAAGTTTTCTACATCTGTAAGCTCTGTAGATAAATCTCCTGTTATGGATGTTCATCTAGTTGAAGAAGATGGAGTTCTTAAAGTTAAGACTTACTCAATGTATAATGATACCACAGAGACAGTTGTACGTGCTGAAACATTTCAAGGTTTAAAAGTGGCTTTCACTGGACCAGATATAGCAAAATTGGCTGATGGATGTTTAGGTTATGTTCATTTGGGATATACACCTAATGTTAGTTCCGGACGTTTCTTTATAGACTCAGATGATGAGAATTATCATGCAGTAATCGCTGGTCTCCAATTTAGGAACTCATAATGATAGTTTGCGGAATAGACCCCGGCAACAAAGGAGGCATTTCCTTCGTGGAAACATCTCCTTTTAAACTTGTTGCTTGTTATGATATGCCCCTAGCAGAAAAAACTGTTCCCTCTCAAAGAAAAGGAACAAAGACCACTACAGAAATCAGCGGAATGATATTCAAAGATTTATTGTTACGTCATAATCCTCTTGTGGTATATATGGAACACATCTTGCCCTCCTATGGAGCTAAAGGTGGAAAAAAACAAGGTTCTGTTTCCAACTCTAAATTTTATAGTGACTTTAGATATTTATCAGGAATTATTGATTGTTTGAATATTCCTCGTGTTTTAGTTTACCCACAAGTATGGAAAAAGAAACTTGGCTTAATAGGCGAAGATAAATCTGAGAGTGTACGACTCGCAATGAATTTATTTTCAGATGATAAAGAATTGTTTTACAGAGCAAATAAGCGAGATAAGGAGAAGATAATCCTTTTGGATGGTAGAGCCGAATCTGCGTTAATTGCTTACTATGGATTAAAGGACAGAGAAGAATGTTAAGCTTGGAAGAACAAGGAATATTAAAGAGTAAAGGCATTAATCCGGATTTAGTGGATTCTGCTGATTTAACACCAGATGTGATGATGATTAAAATGAAAAATGGAGACGTACATAGATTAACTGAAGTATGGTCACGTGTAATGGGTTGAGGTAAAATAGCTCATTTAAAATCGCTCTAAACGGGGAAACTCTTAAAGAAAAGACAATCCCGTACGAAGCAATAGATTTCCTATTGTGTGTCTAACGACTAATCCCGATGAATGTAGGGATGTAAGGTACAAGTTAATGGTATCTGAAATGGGCGACTGTGGTAAGCCACAGAAGATATAGTCTGAACTCATAGGTGACTATGAGCTGCCAATAGGCGGAGAGAGTGTTGCGAACTTTCTTGAACAACAAGTATTTTAGACCTTTTCAAGATTTCAATGTAGGAAAGAAATCTGAATTTAAAGAAAGAAAATATTTTAGTGAGTCTAAAGCTCAATTTTATTCAGAATCTGAATGTCCTTGTGCATTAGCTGCAGAATAATATTGACTTTATACTTGAAAATAAATAAAATCCTCTTATCTTAATTGATGAGGGATTTTATTTTTTATAAAGGAGACAGTATGAATAAGCAAGAATGTTTAGAAAAAGCTTTAGAAGTATGCACCGGAAGTCGTGAAGTTGCATATGGAAAACCAGAAAATAATTTTGATAATATTAGTGCATTATGGAGTGCTTATTTACAAAAGAAATGGAATACTAGCAATGGCATTTCTTCAACAGATGTTGCTGCTATGATGGTATTAATGAAAGTTGCTCGGTTAATTCATAATCCGTCTCATGCCGATTCTTGGATAGATATTTGTGGGTATGGAGCCAATGGGGCGGAAGTTTCAGAAGCAGAGTAGATTTCGTTGCGCCCTCCTTTCACGTGGGGTAGAGCGTGGCTCCTTATCGCAAGATATAATCGGGAATGATATGAGTTTTATGTGTAGTTATGTAGTTGATTTCTCGCAAAGCCTTGGCGCAAGAGCCATCTTTGGTTTCTAAATGAAGGGTGAATTATATCAACACGCTCAATAATTTAATTTTATTTAAGGAGAATATAATGAAAACAACAACACTGGAAGATTTGATTGTTGAAAGAGACAATCTTGTGAATAACCTTAAATACTGGAAAGAGAAACATGAGTTTTCAGAAGTAAGTAATGACAGTTATTACTTAAGTTATGATTATGCAGAAAACTCCAAAATGATTTCTTTGCTCGAATCTGTTATACCTGCGTTTGATAAAGTTATTAATCATGTGAAGATTGTTTTATATGAAAAATAAATTTTAACTATTGACATAAATCATATTTTATGTTTTTATTTAATTGTCTTAATGATTTACTATCTTTAAACACTAATTAAAGGAGAATAAAATGAAATTTTATAATAATGATAATAGTAAAGTATCAAAAGAACAATTAGACGATGAAATCAATCGCCGTTACAATGCACACAAAAAGAATGCTTGGATTTTTGCTTTGATAGCTTTTTTACTTGGAGGTTTTGGAGCACATCGTGCATATTTAGGTCAGTGGTATCTTGTTCCTGTATATGTGTTGTTTGCTTTTGCTATACCATCTAGTACTGTAGTTGTAGCGATAATGGAAATGATACTATCAAAATGGATTGTTAAGTGGACCAATAACAAAATCATGAATAAGATAAAAGAAGATTTATTCCCTTTAACCATTAGATAGATACAAAAACCTGTAAAAATCCTCTCTTTTCTATTGAGAGGATTTTTTGTTTGCTTATTTTAGATGATATAGGTAACAAAAAAAGGAGATTAACATGACAGAAGAAGAAAAGTTTGAGCAAGATGTTAAAGAAGCTGAAGATAAAATTACTTTCCATGCTAGTGTCTGTAATTATGATGTTACAGATAATCTTCATAAAATTGCTAGAGCGAAAATAAGATTTTTTGGAATAGATAACGTTTGGAAATGTCCTTGTTTTCCTCCAGAAGATACTGAACATGGTTGTCAGTCAAAAGCATGTGCAAAAGAAATTCAAGAACATGGTATCTGTCATTGTAAACTATATAAAAAGAGAAATTAATAGTGTATACCCCTCCCGAATCGAATGCTTATATTTTTGTATTGCGACCCAACGGAGAACTGCGTAGCTATTTAACTTATGATACAATAGATAGACTGTATGTTGATAACCGGAAAATCATAGACGCTAAGTGGCAAAAACAACGTAATTTGAAAGATATGTTTTATAATTTAGTTCGTGACATTTCTGAGGGAGACCAGCCTGTTGCGAATCGTACACATTATTATATAGCTATGGATAACTCTGGGAATTTAATTAGTCTACCCTTAATGTTCACAACGTTTAGCATTCCTAGCTTTCGAAATAAAGCTATGTGTCAAAAAGCTATACAAAGAACAAAACGTAAATTTACTCCTGAAGAACTTAACATAATTTTTAATGATATTTAATTTTATCTCTTGACAAACAAAATGACTTTGTTAAAGTTGTTTTGTAAGTAAAGATTGAAGGAGATTGAAAATGAATATCGATTCTATTGAAGGCCATGGTGTTGATTGGTCAAAGAATACCAATAATTACTTTTATGTGTATAATCGTTCCCAGAATGGCCCTAAACACAGACACCTCAGTCTTCAAGAAGCATTAAAAGAAGCTGCTCGTTTAAGCGAAAAAGAAAATAAAAACTTTTACGTCTTACAACCAATTGCAAAAGTGTGTCGTAAAGAGAAACAGCTTTTTACAGAAAGATTTACCGACCTTGAACAAGAAATGAGAGTGTATAATGATAAGTAATAAGTTATCATTGTACTTTTTCACAATTATGGAGAATATTTATGCCTAAAAAAAGTGAATTACGTGAGGCTATAGAAGCCATGCAAGAAGGAGATGTTATGCGTTTCTACGATAACGAAAAATCTCGAACTATTAGTGGAATATTAGTCAGCCTTTATACACATGGTTGGCTTTTCAAGAGAACAAACAGAAAAAAGTTAGGTTTTTTTGAGATAAAATGTTTAAAAAGGAGAAATGAAAATGACTATAAAGCTTGAAGGGGATTCAAAAGGACAATTATGGATATCTTATGAAGGTAAACGATTTGCAAAAGTAACTGATGAATACTTGTCTAAAGAGTTATTTGAACAAAACTCATTTTATGTGCCTACAGATGATGATAGTGATGAAGATGATAATTATAATGAAGGATGGAACGATTGTCTTGAAGAATGTCTTGATGCTTTAAGAGATATTAGTCGCAAGTAAAAAAGAGGGCTTAGCCCTCTTTTTCGTTATCTACTATCATATGTAAGAATGTCATTAAAGCTTTTCTGTTCTTTAACTTATAATACAAGTCAATCAATTCTTCTGTTTCTTTTTTATTATTATAGTTAAATTCAGTTTGTTCTTCTTCAAGAATTGTTGAATCAGTATCAATAAATCCTTCATAAAAAAACTGTATAGGAACATTAAATAGCTTACTTAAATCCCATAACATTTCAGCAGTTATTTTTTGTTTGCCTTTTTCATATTTTTGAGTTTGCTGTGGGGTCAATTTAAGGTACTCTCCTAATTGTTGCAACGTCATTTTACGTTGTTTTCTTTTCATCCTTATCCGTCCCCCTATATACTCGTTTAAGGCTGATAGGTTGTTTAAATAGTTCATATCAAAGTAGTCCTTAGTTAACATAGCTTTTAAATAATAGCAAGATATTTTTTTGTGTCAATATTAGAAAAATATTTTGACAAATTGATGTGGATATAGTATGGTGGATTTGAGCAAACGGATTCGTTATCTTTTTAAATCTCCCTGTTTCCAATAATTAACATCTTGTTTGCTCTTCCCCAGTATAAAAAGAGAGAGCCCAGTATAGGCTCTCTTTTATGTTATGGATATAGTTGATATTATTAAATAGTTTTTTCCAACTCATTTATCTCAGCAGTTATCGCTTGAATAGCTGATTGTTTCCACTCGTCAAAAGTCATTACTTCAACATTTGGAAACTCAGCACATTCTGTAATATCCAACAAGTATCTGCGATAATCAGCATATTCTTGTTGTTCCTCTGCTATCATTTCACCCCAACGCAATGGATTAGATACAACAGGGTCAACATAAGTTTCAAGATACTGATTGCGGATTGAACGAACTTGCTCAGATTTTGCCTCGTTAATTGCTGTTTCGCCAACACAATAGCGACCGTTAAACAATTCAACAGGCTCATCTGTTTCCTCGATTTTAGCTAATGTTATACAAGGTAGGTTTTCTAACTCCTCTTTAGTTTCAGCAACAAAAGCAACAAAAAGAGTTTCAATCTCACTACCATCTATTAATTCGTTTTGGTATCCTATGAACATTATATTTCTCCTTCGCAGTAGATGAAAGATAAACTTGGTTTGTTGGTAGTGTTATATTGTAAGCGTACATAATCGCCTCGTTTGCAAGGTATGAAGCAATTAACATAACCATTTGTTGCAACAATCCCTCTTTCTCTCATAGGAGAGTTATTTGCAGTTGCTAAATATATAAATTGTCCAGCTGTATTTCCAGAACCACTAGCTGCAAACCACCCATTTGCCGGAGCTGTATAGTTAGTATCAGTTGCACCAACAGTTAACTCAATCCTCTTAACACCCGGCATAGCTTGCTGAGCTATCCAAGAGCTATCGTTACGGTCAACTGCGTGAAAAGCTGTTTTGGGTTGGATTGAGGTTATTGTTTTGTCTGCTTTACAATCTACTGAACCAGCTATAAAAGCAGCTTCCTTTTTAAAAGCAGTACCAGCTCCCTCATTTCTATAAATGAAGTTATCTTCTGGGTTATACCAAGTTTGATAACCAGTGCTTTCTGGTTGAGTATCTGATACTGTGTTAGGACGAACACCGATACCACTTGAAGTCACACGAAAAGGATGTTTACCCGAATAACCATAACCCTCACCTAATAGAACACTAGATACCGTAAGTTCAATATTATTCAAACTTCCATCTGCATTTCTACCATTTGGTATCAAGCCTTTAACATTAGGCAAAGCAAATACTGTTGAACCGATATAACCAAAGCCGTTGAATACTTGGTCTATGCTTGTATATTTTCCCGAAGCTCTAGTAACTAGTGCAACCGGCAAGGACCAACCACCAGCATCAAAAGTTCCATTTTGGTTTGTTGAGAATTTAACTAGATTATTTGTAGTGTCATACCAAAAACTATAACCAGTGCTAGGATTAGACGTTCCAGAAGCTTGAGCAGTTAAGGCAACAGGCTCGCCACTAGTTCCTTTAACACAAATTAAAGACTGTCCACTATATGAATAAGCTGGAAAAGTTATATCACTGGCAACGGCAACAGTATCAAACTTACCAGCTCCATTCGGTACATAAACCTTACTACCTGCTTTCAGAGTCAGAGTGCCGTTGTTAAGCTCTAACTTGATATCTTGTAGTATCTCGGTTATACAGTTGGTGATAGAGGTATCTAAAGTTTTTCCAATGTCCATCCAACTTGCATTTGTTCCGTCTGTAGAAAGAAATTTGTTAGCATTATCAGTTTGAGATGGCAATGTATCCAATGTACTCCATTGTACTTCATAATCTGTTCCACTTTTTTTAACCAATGCTTGTCCGATATTTCCGCCAACAGGAATACCCACGCCATCTTTACCATTATATCCTCTAGGTCCTCTGATGGCATCTAATGCTACTAATTTACTTGCATCAACAGGAACATCTTCGTCAGCATTGGCTATCGCCATGGCCAAGTCAGCATATCCACGTGAAGAATGTTCTCCAGCTTCTAATACTTCTACCTCAGCATCCTCTCCTGTTGCCCAAGTTCTTGATTTAGCAATATTTTCTTGTGATGCATTATCTATATTTACAATCTGATTATTTGCTGTTGTAATTAAACCTTGTGTTTTTTCTTGATATAATGTATCAAAATCACTATAAGCGTCTTCAACTCGTTGTACCGCAGAAGTAGCTGTATTGTTAACAGTTTGCACAGCAGTATCTTTTGTGCTGTTCACAGCCTCAATAACACCAGCTTTGGCACCCTCTACTGTAGCAATAGCATCATCTACAGCATCAGAAATTGACATCATTTGTTCATCAACATATTTAACAAAATTCTGATACTCTGTTTTCATGTCAGCATATAATGCCATACATTCATCTAATATACCTTGTTGGTCTATTAAACTTTGTGCAGTCACAGCGTTATACAAACTAATATAAGGATAATAAGATGTACCCTCAATTACACGAGGTTTAAGATAAGGAGGATAAAATTTCCCATTGGCAGAATCATAACCAAAACTAGCACATATACCTGTAGAAGATATAGCTGAGTTATACGCAGAATACGTTACTTTAGGTAATACCCCATTATTCAAAAGAGTGCTAACTGCAGGGAACTGGTCTAATCTATATTCAATTGAATTATCACAAGGAACCATACCCTCAGGTTTGCGTACTGCCCAAACTAATACACCAATAGCATATAAACTTCTATTTTCCAGATAAGGAGCTAATTGATTTAAAGACGCAGTCTTATATTTGGACGACATAAGTCCCATTTCATCATCAGTGGCTCTCATATATCCAGATAAATCAACTTGTCTCCAATAATTCCCATCTCTGCGCAATAATGTGACATCGCCCATTTTCATGGTTTCATTTGCGCCAGTATAAGTAAATATTCCACCGTCAGCAGATTCGCCTTGTTTCAAAACAATAGTATGGTCTTTATTTGCCATAGTGAGAGCAATGAAACTACCATCTACATAATTATCTATTTTTATTTGAGATATTTCATCAACATCTAATTCATTTTCACTATCTACGACGACAAACCCTTTTGTAGGTGTTATCACGCCATCAGAAATCACAACAGATTCCGCTTTATCTCCACCAACAAATTGGGCTATAAAATCACGTATCATCCCATAGTATGACTTCCAGTCATTTGTCAAAATTTCATCATCTAAAATGACAGCTTTTGTTGGCAAAAAAACCATATCAACCTCTTAAATGTAATTTATTTCTTTTTGATTATATTCTTTTTTTGATAAGTCATAACAATCTTATCGTCTTTTAAAGTGTATTTTTTTACATACAAATCAACGTTTTCAGGCTCGGGAGATTCCACTAAAGGTAAGTATCCATCTTTAAGTAATTGCTCATCATTTAAATGGTAATTAACATATCGACCCTTTACTCTTGGCGGTATTGCAACTTCATATGTTGAAACAAATTTAACATAACTCATTTCTTACTCCTTAAATGTCTAAACCTAGATATGCAACCTTAATATATCCGTTTCCTCCAGGTAAACCATATTCTTTATAAACGCCACTTCCGCCAGCTCCATGTACTCCATCTACTGCTGCACCTGGTTTAGTGTTGAGCCAACTTTGACCATTGTTACCATTAGATTTCACAACAAACGATTCAATTCTTATTTTTGAGTTTATTGAAAGTTTACCACCCTCAGCTACAATTCTGCCTGTAGGAGTTATTTCTGTATAAGTTCTTCCTCCTAATCCTCCAGCACCTCCTTGAGCAAATATTAAATTTTCACCCAATAATGTAATAAAAGAGTCTCCACCATCCTCGCCTAGACTTCCATATGTTCTAGCGTTACTTCCTCCAGCCCCACTTTTTCCACATTGAAATATATACTCTCCACCAGAAAGCCACACAACTCCAATAAAACCAGCACCAGAACCACCGCCACCGCCGCCAGTTTTATTCCCACTTTTATAAGTACCGCCACCAGCGCCACCACCAGCACCTATAACGGATATCTCATAGTAGCCAGCAGGCAAATGGATTGTGAAAGAACCGCCAGCCTTAAGTTCAACCAACACTTCTCCAACATCATATGCTGCAGGACGACCAAAAGGAGTATATGTTGTTCTTATAGGCATACTACCAGCGAACCTCCATAGAACCTATCCAAGAGGCTCCACCATCAAACGACCTAAAAGTCAGTAAGTACTGTCCACCTTCACTCATATCAGGAGCTTCGCCATATACCCAAGTAACAGAAGCAGGAAACGTTAAAGCAAATGGAGTTGACATTTTCAAATGCAACTCAAAAGTAATAACAGAATAAGGCTTTGTTAAAGCATTGGTTGCAAAAGTATAATTTATTGCCTTAGTTACACTAGATTGATAAATTGCAACATTATCCTCAAGAGCTATCACACCAGAAGCTGGAACAACTTTTAATCCTTGATATAAACTTTGAGGTTTAATGACTTTTTGTGCCTCGTTTATCTTCTCTTGTAGTCGTAATGAGGTAACAGCTTTAGTATTGTCCTTACCTGCTTTAGCTTCTTCTGCTGTACATATTTTAATTAAACCTTCAGTAGTTGTTGAGGATTTAGATAAATATTTATTGTTTACAAGACCATTGTCACCAAAAATATATCCAGCAAAATTCATTTGCAACCAGCGAGAACCTGAACGAACTAAGCAGATGGTGAAACCACTTGTTAGTACTAAGTCCTCATTGTTAAACAAAACTATTGACCCTTGTCCGCCAAAGTTGTTCTTCA
>CALDPN010000062.1 GCA_937911235.1 uncultured Bacteroidales bacterium | reverse complement strand
AGAGGTAATTCAATTATGGCTAGTAAAGTGATGGAAACAGTCGTTAAGCTGATGGGTTCTGTTGACCCGAGCTTGGCAAAGAGTATCAGCAACATAAGCTGTACGAATTACGTTCCACTCTAAGAAACCAGCAACAATGTCTCCACTTGCGGCAGGGGCAAAGTGCGGAAGTTTAGCAGAAGTGGCAACAATTTTCATCGGAGTACCCGGAACAACACTTCCTACTACTGCCGAATCAATAATACCAGAAAAAGAATCGGTGTTTGCAGGAAGAACCTTACGACCTTTAATCTCTTCGGTCGGAGCAAACACGTTCATCTGAGCACTAAATTTAGTTTCCATTATTTATTCTCCTTATTAGAACCATAACGAGCACGACCAAGAGCCAAGCCGCTACCCATAGTGCTAACAGCTTTTTCTTTCTCTTGAGTGTGTTTTGCATTGTGAAGAAAGCTGAAAAATTTGGAGTTTTCTTTCTTTTCCTCCTCCTCTTTCTTTTCTTCTTCCTCGTTGCACTTGTTTTCTTTTTCGGACTCGTCAGATTCCTCGTCAGCCTCGTTATCCTTGGCTTCTTCTTCTTCTTTCTCGTCCTCTTTTTCCTCGTCTTCATCTTCGTTCTTGGCATTTTTGTTTGCCTCGTCCTTAGAATATCCGAGTTTTTCGGCTAACCCAATGATAGTTTTTACCTTCTCATCAAGTCCACCTTCGAAATCACCGTCTTCCTTAGAGGCAACAGCGGCAATTTCACGAATTAACTGACGATGGTCTTCATCTTCAGCATTCTTCTTATCTTCCTCTTCTTTCTCTTCAACTGCGTTCTTAACTGCATCTTTTACTAAATCAGCTAAAGAATTTTTGAGAGAATTGAGGATTTCATTTTTATCTTCCTCAGAAAGCATTTCATTCTCCTTAGAATTTTTTAGTTTTTCCAATTCTGCCTTACGACCCTCGTTGAACTCCTTAAATTCTTCGGGAGTCATTATGACAGCCTCCTCATACCGAGGATTATTAACAATGGCTAGGTGTTCGTATACCCCATTCTTTACCTCTTTTTCATAATGTATGTCGTGGGATTCACCGCCAGAGCCAAGCTCGGTTGGGAGATATGCGTTAGACACAGCCCAACCTTTTTCAATGTAGCCCTGAGCCTCATCATCAGCAATGATTTCAGCCCACCAAGCTCCATCAAACTCATTATAAAAACTTTTTACTACGTAACCCACCGCCTGCTCTTTCATCTTGTCTAAATCTACTTCTTCTACGTGGCGGATATAAATAGGCTTGCCCTCAAACGAGGCATTCATCTTTATCAAGGCATCATTTGTTACCAAATACAGCCTGTCTTCCCCATTTTCGAGATAATGGACTAACCCCTCTTTTATATGACGGGCAAAATATCTCTTCGGAAAGTTTTTACTGTTTTCTATCATTAAAACCTCATACCCATATACTAACACAACAAAAACAACTGTCAAATGACCACTTGACAACCCACAAAAAACGTGGTATATAATACTTGTTTTTCATTGTACCGTACTGGGTCGCCATTTTGAATCCTCCGTGGCGACCTTTTTTTATTGAGATACCCTGATATATCTACCAGTTCTCTTCGGTTTATATGGATATGTTTGGTCAGGTAACGGTTTCTGCTCACGGTCAGGAACAACAAACTTGTTAGACGTTACATCAACCTCTTTTACTTTGCCAGTATCAATCGGTACTACCCCTTTGTCAGGCTTTTGTGCAAATTGCTTGCCCTTGAACCAACTGAAAACACCCTTTTTCTCGACTTCTACTTCTTCCTCTTCAGGCGTATCATCAAACTGGGTGATTCCCATACCACTCGCAATGTCTATGTCCTTCTGAGTATAGGTTATCGGCAGTAAGTCTTCATTGTTACAACCAATCATAAACTGCTCGGGGGTGGCTAAACCGTTGGCAACAGCCTCAATCAAACGATTGAACTTCGAGTTCTTCATATTCTCTTCCTGTTCAGCACTCAAAATTCTTAATGACTTAAACTCAATGCTCATATCATCAGGAACAAATCCAAATAACTTTTGGCAAATAACTTCAAGTACAGGAATTACAATGTTCTTGGCTTTAGAACGAACTTCACTCTCAATCATCGAGTTATAGTTCTCAATATCGTCCTCACCACTGTTAAATCCGGCGGCACTTACACCAAACAACTTCGTTAACGGCATTTTAAGGTCAGCCGCAACACCCTGTCTAATCTGGTTCAAAATATCACTTAAACCATTAAATGATAACTGTTTCTGGTCATATTTATCGCTAGTGTCCAAAATTAAGGCGTTGAGATAGCTTTTTAACGTGTTGGCTCCCTGACCCCTCTTTTCAGCAACTTTCGTTCCCTGAGCCGTTAACATCGCCGTATTGAACCCATTTAACTGGTATACGTCAATCTTAGCCTCATCTAATAACTCAAAAATCAAATCTTGGTTCTTTAAGTATGAGTTAATACTTCTTACTACTCTCTCAAGTTCACTCATACCCCAACCACGCAGACGATTACGAATAAAAGACGGAGCCTTCTTGCCCATAATCGGCAAAACTCTGCTCCTGTTTAATCTCATACCGTAATAATTATACGTTTGAGCCTCGTCCATATTCTCCCACGGATTCCACATCGGAATATCTGTGTATAACTCCCACATATCAGCGGCTAAAAACTCTAACGGAGAATCTTTCGTTATCTTTCCAAAATTCAATGGTGTGCTCGGGTTTTGGTCAGTGTTAATGATAATACCACCACCACCAAACAACCTTGCCCAGTTGAAAGCCTCCATAATCGTCTCATTTACACGATTCCTTTCAACATAGTACAACAACTGTTTCTTCTGCCTGTCATCTAACTGGTCTGTCCTTACAACATACCCAGTTCGAAAAGCATCCGATACGGGTTGGTCTACCAACGTCTGAACTATGCCATATTCAGCATAAGCCTCACTCAAAATTGAACGGAAATTCGTTATTAACGCCCATCTGGTATTGATGAACATAGTGTCTAATCTCGAGTTTTGCGGAGCAAACGGATTGTTAAAAGGTAAACCCCAACCACCTACATTCTCTACAAAACCAGTTAAACTATTTTCTTTTTTCTTCATAATCACCTCAAATGAATAATGAACTTACACCAGAAGCACCAAAGGCTATGTCTACGGCATCACACAACGTGTCAACCATATCATCGTGCTTATGACCTAAATCAGCCCTAAAAGCAACACATTCTGATAACAACTGACTACTTATAACATCTTTTTCTGAGTTTGGCAAATAGACCCAACCATTTACTAAATACGGGTTCATTGTCATTACTCTTGAAAACTTATCAGCCGCCACCATAGCCCCTTGGTCATTCTTAAATCTCGCCCTTACAATCGGCAATAACGGTATCGGGTCTGTTTTCCTTATCTCTTGAAGAACACCAATACCACTCGATTTATCCTCAATATAAAACCCATAAGGGGGTGTCTTAAAGTGAGACCATTTCTCCCAGCACAACTTAACTTGCTGTCTTAACTCGTCAGCCTCCCATTTACCCCTTACCATATCTAGCAAATGTAACCTATTGTCAAAAGTCTTACCCCAGAAACTAAATACTGAAAAGTCATTCGCCTCGCCCTTCTTTTGAGCAGTATCACTCGTTATATACGTGTACTGATACGCATAATCTTCTTTAGGATTATAATACTTAAACCATTCACTCTTGATTACACTACCACCCAAGACAATCGGCTCTTGCTGATACATTCCATAATAAACGTGAGGAGTTGCCTCCTTTATCCGTAATAATTCCTCAGCAGATATTCTTTCAGACCACAATGCCTCGCCAGTTTCTTCGTTAAGTGCGGGAATTTTTATTAAGTCCCAATTATCTTTCTCATTTTCTAATACATAACCAGTCAAGTCTTCTAATGCTATCCTTTGCATAATTAAGATTATCGGACTCTTTGCTTGATTGTTTGCACGTGTTTTTATCGAATTTAGGTAATAATCTATCGTGTTCTGTAATTCCGCTTGAGATTTTGCGCTCGTACCCTTATTTGGGTCATCTACAAGACAATTAGAAACTAAATAACCTTGACTTTTACCCACAAGCATATTATGATTATGCCTGACTGTTAAACAATAGGAGAAATCTCTATGCCAAACCTTGCTAACGAAGAGTGGAGAGCAATACCTGAAGCCCCCACGTATAGTGTCTCTAACTTGGGAAGAATCCGCAGAGATGCTCACATTACTATCAACAATGGGGTTTCTTGTAAATATCCCGAAAGGATTCTTAAACTTTGCGATGACGGAAATGGCTATCTTTGTACCACTTGCTACCTTAACGGCAAACATCGAAGACTTTATGCACACCAGTGCGTTATGCGCGCATTTGTCGGTAAGCAAGCAAAGGGAATTGAGGTAAGGCATCTTAACTCTAATCCACGGGATAACAGACTTGAAAATCTTTGTTATGGAACAAAATCCGATAATATGCAAGATGCGGTTAAAAAAGGAACTCTGGTCTTTTCTCGAACAAAACTTACTAAAGAAGACATCGTTGCTATCGGTAGAGACAAAAGACCCATCAGAATTATCGCAAAGTCTCTTCGAGATTTTGAAAAGTCCATAGCATCTTCAATTGAGATCGGTTTATGGAAGAATTCTTCTACACTTTGCTTGTACTTTTGAGTAAAAAGATAATAATTTACTCCATTTACCAAAACTTCACCATTTGTAGTGTCATAAAATCTTGGAATTAAGTTAATTAGGGTTGTTTTGGCACTACCAGTAGCTCCAATAATTGCAAGAGTTTCACCTTTATTTACACTAAAACTAATATCTGTCAATGCTTTTTCATTTCCATCGCTGTCGGGGTAGGAGAAAGACACATTTTTAAATTCAATTTCTCCAATCTTTTCAGAATCGCCATAAAAATTGCCATTAACAATAGATGAATTTGTTTTTAAAACTTCTGCAATTCTGTTTCCTGAAATAATAGTTCTTGGCAAGATTATGAATATCATAATCAACATCATAAACGACATAACAACTTGCATTGCATATTGAGTAAATGCAGCCATATTTCCTACTGTTGCGATTCTTTCAGCAATGGCAAGTTCAGGGCTTCCACTTAATGAAATATTATTAACTAAAATGGCACCAATCCAATAAATAGCAAGCATTAGTCCATTCATAACCAATGTCATTATAGGCATCATAAAACCCATAGAACGAGAAGTGAATAAATGATTTTTAGTTATTTGTTCATTAACTTTTTCAAATTTTTGTTCTTGATATTCTTCAGCGTTAAAAGCTCTAACAACTCTAACGCCAGAAACATTTTCTCTTGTTACGTTGTTAATATCATCAGTAAGTTTTTGTATTTTCTTAAATCTTGGCAAGCAAATTCCAACCAAAATACCAATACAAACAATAATAATCGCAACGCTAATTATTACGGCACTAGTCCACATAATGTTTGTTGCCGAAATTTTACATATTGCCCAAATTGCCATTATTGGAGCTTTAAACAATAGTTGCACACCCATTGCCATAAAGTTTTGCATTTGCATAACATCGTTTGTTGTTCTTGTTATTAAACTTGGAACAGAAAACTTCTTCATTTCAGCATTTGAAAACCCTGAAATTTTGTTAAACAATTGTTCTCTTAATGT
>CALDPN010000061.1 GCA_937911235.1 uncultured Bacteroidales bacterium | reverse complement strand
ACAGGAATATAACCATATTTGGTCTCAATAAAGCCATCTTTACCAGCATCATCAACCAAACCAGCGGTCATAATCTCAGTAGACTTGCTAAAAGTTGTCTGTGCAAGACTCTTTCTTGCATACATGATTGCACATTCGCTCTCAATTTCTTTAACTGTCATATCAGCTTTCTTTTCTTTTAATGCTTCAAATTCAAAACTTGACGGCAGATTGTATACGCCGTGAATGTGTCCGTAATACACGTTTTTTATGTTGTATTTGTGTAATACTTCCATAATTTCGGTGCATACGTAGTCCTTGTATACGGGCGGAAAGTGGAGAAATACAAAAATCTCGTTCCGTATACACCGGGTGAACAGCCCCGCGACCAGAAATACATAAAGCTGAACACCAACGAGTCCCCCTTCCCTCCCTCCGAGAAGGCCCAGAGGATGGCTCTTGAGGCGGCAGGGCGCTTGAACCTGTACTCCGACCCCGAGTGCCGTGCTCTCAGAGAGGCTCTTGCGAAAAACCTTTCCGTAGACCCCGACGAGGTCATCGCAGTTAACGGCTCCGACGAGGTTTTGAATTTTGCATTTATGGCTTTTTGTGACAAAGAACACCCTTGTGTTTTTCCAAATATAACCTATGGATTTTACAGCGTTTTTGCAGAGGTTAATTCTATTCCTTATGAAGAAATTCCACTGCGTGATGATTTTACAATTAACGTAGAGGATTATATAGGCATTAATAAAAATATTTTCATTGCAAATCCAAACGCACCTACGGGAATTGCACTTACACTTTCTGAAATTGAAAGAATAGTAAGCTCGAATAAAAACAATCTCGTTGTAATTGATGAGGCGTATGTGGACTTTGGTAATGAGAGTGCCGTTTCTCTTGTTAATAAATACGATAATCTTCTTGTAACGCAGACCTTTTCAAAATCACGCTCCATGGCGGGGGCGCGCCTCGGCTTTGGTGTGGGATGCAAGGAACTTATAGCAGATTTAAACACAATAAAATATTCCACCAATCCCTACAACATAAACAAAATGACTATGGCGGCAGGGATTGGCGCTATGGAGGACGAGGAATATACAAAGAGTAACTGTCTTGAAATAATTAAAACGAGGGAATATACGGCTGCAGAGCTTGAAAAAATGGGCTTTGATACTACTGGAATTACTGGTTATGTTGGAGATGATACATTTAACAAGATTTACCAATCAAAACAATTACAAGACAATGCAGAATATAGAAATGCTTTACTAGCGGGGCAAAGAAAAGACCAAGAAATGGCTATACAACAAAGACAAGCAGAATTGGAACATAAAAAGTTGAGTGAAGCTGCAGATAGAGCATTAAAAAATAGAGAATTAGATATACAAGAGATGAAAGCTCTTAACGGAAATAGTAAAGAAGAAGCTAAGAGAAAACAATCTCAATCTACCTTAAATATGATAGGTACAGCATTAAACACAGTTGACCAAAACCCTGAAGCTTACGGTTTTTGGAAGGGAATGGCTCCAAATGATATTACAAATAGAGCGGACGCAAAAGGCGTTCAAGCCAGAGCCGTTATTGATAGTGTAACTGCTGAATATCGCAAATATTTAACAGGCGCTCAAATGAGCGATAAGGAAAGAAAAGATTATGAAAAGTTCTTACCTAATCCTAGAGATAATGCAGACATTATAAGAAGAAAATTACTAGGTATGCAAACAGTTATACAAGCAAGAGAAGGGTTATATGACTATGCACCACAAGCGCAAGTAGGAAATACAACAAAAAGCGGTGTTAAATATGAGGTAATCGACTAATGCCTAACATTAAAATAACTTTAAATGACGGTACTACAAAAACTGTAAGATTTGATGATGGTTTTACAGAAGCAGATATTGAGGAAGTTGCAAGCCAATTAAACGCTAATATAAAACCTAATAAAAAAGGTATAGACTTAACACCTAGAGGTATTGGTAATGCTATAGGTAATGCTTTAGCTGCTCCTATTACTGCTAAAAGAGAAAATGTACCTTTAAAAGAGGCTTTTGATATTAACGCTCAAAGAACAGAAGATTTTAATAATGAACATAAGCTAGGTAATGCAGTTGCTGATTTTGCTTTATATGCGCAATTACCAGTTATTAAAGCAGCGCAGGGTGCGGGAGCATTATCTAACGCGGGCAAATTTTTATTAAACAATAAGGGTGCTAATTTCTTGACAACTGCAGCTATTCAAGGTGGTGTGCCTGGATTGTTAGAAGGTGCAAAAAAAGGTGAAGCTTTAGAAGGTGCTGGAACTGGCGCAGGTATTGCAGCAGGTATACAAAGTTTGCCAGTAGTTGGTAAAATAGCTACTCCAATTTTAAAGACTGTACCAGCAACAGGCAATTTACTTGCTAGAACTTTAGGAAGAATACAACCTGAAACACTTGAAAGAGCTGTACAAGCTGATAGTAAAGCTTTAGACTTAACAAAAGACCAAGCACAAAACTTGTTAATGGATACTACAGAAAGAATACAAAAAGATTACAGAAATCTTTTAAATAGTGCTGGTGAAGCTGTGAATGAAGCTTCTTTAAGATTACCAGAAGACAGGGCGGTTTTTGCATCATCTCTTAAAAACTCTTTAAATGATATTTATAGAGGTCATTCTGTAAGCGGTGTAGAAGGGTTAAACCCAGCTTATGATGTAGCAGGAGATATTTATAATGATTTAATTAATAAAATAGATTTAGCTAGCGATGTTAAAGATATAGGACTTGTAAGCGCACCAAAATTAGCAGACATTATGAACACTATTAAAAACTATCCTATAAATTGGCAAACATCTACAGCAAAAGATAGACAAGCGCTTTTAAAACAAATTTATGGCGATTTTTCAAGACGTTTAGGTAATTTATCACCAGAGTTAAGAAAAGCTAATAAAGCGTACTCTAAACTTGCTAAGTTTGACGATAACGAGGGTTTAAAACAAATTATTAACCCTAGCGTTATTGATGGTAACAAAATAGATTCAGCATCAAGCGCATTAAGAAATTATAACTCTACAGTAACTAAGGGTAATACCAATAGAAACATACAAGACTTAGAAGCTCTACTTGTTGCTAAAGGTAAACAACCATTCTTAAACGATATTGACGATGTAAACGCAGCTATGGATTTATTAAATGCTCGCTCTACTGGTGATAGTTGGTTAGCTAACTTAACAACTCAACTTTCAAGACCAGCGTTAAAAGGTGTTAGATATTTAAATCAAAAAGGAATACCAGAAGCAATGGTTAATTTCAGTAACAAGGTGTCACCTGAAATAAGAAGGATATTGCAAAAAATTTATGATGTTAGTATATATACATTAAAATGTTGTATGCACGAGCATTATGAAGATTGTCCATGGCGTGAGCAAGCATTATACACAATGGATAGTAGAAATCAAATGCTTTGTGGGAAATAAAAAAAGAGGGCTTAGCCCTCTTTTAGTTTAATATTTAAATGAACTAGAAGTAGTTGCGTATAATTCTCTAGATGGAATTAATTTAGCTTCACCGCCTTTAACAAAGCCAAATAATAATAGCGGCCATAATAACAAGCCTACTGCAGTTGTCGCTTTTACCCAAGTTTTGTCTTTACCTTCAAATTTTTGAGTTAATAATATTTTATGTTTATTGCCCTTAGCATCATAAGCATAACCATTGCTTACTGTAAATTCTCCAGCATTACCAAAGAAACCAGCTTTTTCAAAATCAACAACATTTAATGTAGCTCTACCATCTGCCTTAAAAACAGTAACACCATCTATAACGACATCATCTTTAATGTTCATTTGAATAATATTATTAGGATTTTTACTTGTAACACCTTGAACAGATACTAAAGTAATTTCTGTGTCTGCTGGAACTTGAACAGCATTAGCCATTAATGGAGTGTACAAATTGCAAAATGCAACTAAACAAATCAATGATAAAATCTTTTTCATAACAACCACCTTTCTCGCAAATATTGTACTCCTAATTTGCCCAATTTGCAACAGCATATTATATACCTAGAATTAAGGATAGCTGCAACAAGAAAGGCGGTTATCAATGGATATTAAAAAGATTTTTAAAGGTTTTAGCAAAGAGGAAGCAGAGAGAATTATACAACAATCCTCACTTACCCTAGAAGAAATTGCGTTGGCTAGTTCTATATTTGTAGATCATAAACCACGCTTATATTTCTGTGATGAATACGGATGTAGTTTAGGAAAATATCACTATATGCTCAATCGGGTAATAGTAAAGCTACAAACAGCGTTAAAGTTAAAACTTTTCGGTCAATAGTTCAAACCATATAAAGCCAAAATGCTTACATAATGTGAGTATGGAGGTTTTTATATGTTTAACAATTATTATCCTTATTTACAAAGCGTTGCTGGTTTTCGCATCACTCCTGTTGCAAGAATCGAAGAAGCAAGCTCAATTTTCCCTGACTTGCAAGGCAACCCGATGTTTTTCTTTGACCAATCAAGAAACGAGTTTTATGTCAAGCAAAGAAAACCGCAAACAGGAGAAGTAGAGACTCTAAAATATACTTTATCTAAAGAGCCTGTAGCGACCGTTAGCACCCCTAACTATGGCGAGATGATAGAAGAGCTTAGAGAAGAAATTAAACGTATTGGCGAGGCTGTGAGCGTTAAAGTAAGAAAGGTTGATAAAGATGATGAATAATCTATTTAGTATGATGAATCCACAAATGCAAAATAGTTTTCAGTCTTTGCAGATGCAAGCAATGCAAAGCGGAAACCCTCAACAATTTTTAATGCAGAAGTTTGGTAATGACCCTAACTTTATGGAGGGGATGAAGATTTTTAACGAGCAAGGCATACAAGGATTACAAAATTATATTGCTAGCAAAATGAAATAACCGCCTAGAGCGTGAATGTACCACTTAAAAAGTGTGAAGGTAGAAAAAAGAAAGAAGGTACATTATGGAAAATTTAACAGCTGCTGATATTGCAGCAGTAACAAGACCTAACTTTATGGGTATGGGTTATGGTGGCTTTGGTATGGGCGGTTGGGAAGGCTTAATTGCTCTAATCGTTCTAGCTGGTTTATTCGGTAACGGTGGCTTTGGAGGATTCGGCGGTGGCGCTGGTGCTGGTTGGCAACAAGGTTTTAACACACAAAACATCTTGTCAAAACTAGACGGTATTACAAACGGATTATGCGACGGATTCTATTCAGTAGCTACAAACAGTTTGCAAGCACAAAATCAATTACAACGTGATTTATGCACAGGCTTTGCAGCTGTAAACGCTGGTATTTCTGAAAACAGATTCGCTGCTCAACAATGTTGCTGTGAAACACAAAGAGCTATTGACTCTGTTAAATACGGAGCAAGCCAAAACACTTGTGACATTATAAACGCTATCCACGCAGAAGGCGAAGCTACAAGAGCGCAAATGACACAAAACACAATCCAAGCTCTAAGAGATAAGCTAAATGATAAAGATAGAGATATCCAAACTCGTGACTTCCAATTATCACAATTAGCACAAAACTCTTACTTAGTAAACACTTTAAACCCTGCACCTATTCCAGCTTATACGGTGCAAAACCCTAAGTGTTGCTACAATCCTTGCGGTTGTGCTTGTGGAGCTTACGCTGACTAACCCCCTAAGGGTGGGGGCTTTTGCCCCTTCCCTTTTTCAAGAAAAAAGAGGTGAATTATGATACATTGTTGCAGAAATTCTCACCGAGTATTTGACGTAACAGCAACTGCTACAAACCTTGTTTTATCAGTTTCTAACAGTACAAATATAGGTGATAATGAAAGATTTAAATTTTATTTTCCTAGAAGGCTAAGAGGCATAATAGGAGCAAATATAACAGGCGCACCTTTACCAGTTCTTATAAATGTAAACGGTGCTGATGTTCAATTGATAGATACAAACGGTCAAGCGGTGTTGAGCAATCGTATACCGATACGCTCTGATGGTCGTTACATCGTGCCAGCTACTGGCGATCCGTACGTTTTATTATACTATCCAAGATGTATGAGATAGGAGGTAATTATGCACGAAGAAATCAGAGAAAAAATTGAATATATGATGCACAAAAAGCCTGAAAAACTTATAGAGTTTGTAAAAAAGGTTTATAAACAAAACCCAGAAGTTATAGAAGAAATGCTTGAAAACCACGAGCAATTCGGACACGTAACAAATGAGCATAAATACAAAGAACTAACAGAGCGCTTAAAATGGAAAAACGGTCAAGGTAAAGGCGAAAGATGGAAAGCTGAAGATATTAAGAGAGCTTCAAGGCTAAACTTTGAAAACGAAGACTTCACCGAGTTTGATTTTGCGTATCTAGTAAATATGCTTTATTCGAAATGTTGCAAAGAGTTTACAGATATGAGTTTTTATATCAAGCTTGCTAAATGTTTCTTAGAAGATGACGATGAAGAAACAAAAATGTATCGTGGAGCGGAACACCACGGACGAAAGTATTCGCACCACGGTACGCAAGCAAGATATAATGATTATTCGGACTATGACGAAGAAAGCCGTAGACGTAGGTATTATAGAAGTGAAGACGAAAAATATAGATATGATGACTACAGAAACGAAGAATCTCGTAGATATAGAAACGAATACGAAAATTATGACTCCAGATATAGGGATAACCGAGTAGGATTTAATTAACCCCCTAGCCCCTCAAATGAGGGGTTTTTTATTGCAAAATGCCCGATTTTAAAAGCTCTAAAGTAAAGATAGTAGTTAAAATGAGGGTAAAATATGGCAGAAGCTTTAAAGACTTTTAGAGAAGGTGAAGATATTCTCGCAAGTGAAACCAACGAGAATAACCAATATTTATTATCAAAACTTTCAGATAATGCAGCACAAGTGCAAAACTATGTAGAAGGTGAAGTAGCTACAATTAAATCTAACGTGGCTTCTGTACAAGCTACATTACAGAATAATATTGATTTGGTTAAAGAGCTTATAAAACAAGCTTATAACGATTTAATGCCAGATTGGAATAATAAGGTTATAAAAGATTTAAACAAAGAACATACTGCGGATGTTAACGGTTACATCACTTATTGCACAAATTATGTAGGTAGCTATGCCCCAAATGCAAAATTATATATTAACGGTCAAATAATTATGTCAACAACTTGGGCAGAAGCAGGGGTGCAAATGCCTTTTGGTTCTTTTTTAGTAGGTAAAAATGATACTTACAAATTGGAAGGTAATACAGGGGGAGAGTTGTATTTTGTACCTTGCAAGGGTGAGTTTGAGGAAGAGGTGTAGTATGACAATTGATGCAAATGGAAACTTAACAATATATCAAGGCGATAGCGAAGAAATAGTTATAAACGGTATTCCTACAGACCAAAACTATAAGGTTTATTTTGCGGCTCAAAACGAATCAAGAGAGCCTATAGGTAATGAAGTAATGGTTGAGTCTTTTGGACAAAGCTCTGTAGTTATTAAACTTTTGGGTAACTATACAAGACTATTTACTGTAGAAGAAGATAAGAAAACTCAAAAATACTATTACGGTGTAAAAATATGCTCTGAAACTGATAATACAGAACAAACCCTAAATCTAGGCAATAGCAAGATGGGTGAGTTGAACACAATAACAGTTTATCCGCAAAAAGTAGAGGGTATTTAGAATGACAGATAACTATATTAATGTAACTGTAACGAGCAAAGAAAATAAAAGGGTTACAGTATCAACGCAAGAGCCTGGTTTTGAGGTAACAGCTACAACTGATACAGGTAAGTTTTGGGCGCAAACAGCAGAAAACTGGGCTACAAGTGAGACTATTGTAGAAAATACCGATTACTCATCTAAATACTACGCTAACAAGGCAAAGGTTAATGCAGAAAACGCTAGGGTTTACGAAGCTACTGTAAAAGAAACTTATAATACATTTATTGCAGAATCAGGAAATATAGCAAATGAAGTACGCAATGCTGGGCAAGAAAGCGTAAACAGCATTGAAAGTTCTAGAGTTGATGCTGTAGACAGTATTAACGCTGTTAAAAATGAAGCTGTAGATAATATCAATTCAACAAAAACAAATATTTTAAAAGATATTGAATTCGTTGCAGATGGTGAGAAAGAAGAGATAAGAGATTTTATTGATACTAGCAAGGAAGAATTAAAAGAATCTCTTGGAGATATAAAAGTCCTAACAACTCTTGAAATAGGCGACATCGGCTTTACTCAAATGGCTATTGATGAAACAGCAGGTAAAAGACGTATTCTTAACGGTCAAGTGATTATTCAAGACCAATATGTACAATTTACAAACATAATCAAAAACTCTGTTGCTCTTAACCCTTCTTTAGCTTGTACAGAAGCTGAATGGCAAACAGAAGTAACAATGAATACTTTTGGCTTATGTGGCAAGTTTGTTATTGACGATGAAGGCGGTACAATCAGACTTCCTAAATATCCTAACTACTTTATAGCTGGGTTAGCAAATATTGCTCCTGTTGTTGGTAATGGTATGACGCTTGGTATGACAAATGGCTTTGTTAATTATGGTTTAACTCAAGTTAGTCATAATGGTTATCCAATTACTACTGGTATTAAAGAAGCTTATGGTCAACCTGTTGGTAATCAAACTCCAGGTGAAAATATTGGATGGCAATACAATATTGGTGTAACAACTGACCCAACAAAATCTGGTATTGAAGCAGAAATTAACGAAAAACAGATTACTGGTACTTATTTCATCCAAGTAGCAACTGGAAGCGAAACAGAAGATAATATTATAAATGAGATTGAGTTAAATAATCCATTCTCATTACTTGATTATAAATTCTCTGAATACGAACTTAATAATATTTCTTGGTTACGTTCAGAAGGTCAATATAACTCTAAAGCTATTTATCCAGCAGTTTACGACTTGTTACTAAAAATCTACAATGGTACAGAAACAAAAGCTGGTGTAAGCGTTAAATTAAGTACTGAAACATTCACAGACTACGACTTTGTATTAAACACAGCAGATGAAACTTTCAGATTACCTGTAAAAGTTAAGCTTGCTAGTGGCAAAGCGGTTGTTGGTAATGGTAATGCTTTAACTATACAAGCAATTAAAGATGTAAATGGCATTGGTATATCATACTACACACAGCAATCTAATAGTGGCTGGATGGCAACGATAGATAACGCTCGCAATACATCAACAAAAGTTGGCATAACAACCAACCCAACACAATCAGGCTTAGAACTAAGCGACAGTGATTTATACCTCTACTTCTACGTAGGTGAAACAGTACAAAACGCTAACTTGATTAATGCTGGAAGGATTGAGGAGAAAGTTGCTAATTTGATTCCAGATAATAGCTCTTTAATTAGTGGTTATGCAATGCCAAGTGGTAATATAACGGATATTGCTGTAGGAGCAAGCGGTACAACTTATACAGCCTCTACAAATGGATATTTTAGAGTATCGGGTTTGGCTAGCGGTGGGCAAGGTTGGATTTATATGTCAGCTTCTAATGGTGCTGTAGCTCAACCTTCTAACTCTAGTAATCAGGGTTTAAATGCTATTTTACCAGTTAGAAGAGGTGATACGGTTTACATTGAATATTGGAATGTTGCTAGTTTATATATAGGGTTTATAAGTGCAGAAGGAGATAAGTAATGTACTTAGGTTATCAAAACGGAAAAATTAAATTTTATACAGAACAACCATTGCAAGCAGAGTTTTATAACTTAGATAAAGTTGAAGAAACAGAGCTTGAATATGTCTTAGATGGTGAAGAGTATGTTTTAAAAGACGAAGCTTGGGAAGAAAAGCAAGCACAAAAAGAACGTGAACGCATTGCAAAGCTTTCTTTAACTAAACGGGAAGTATTCTTAGGATTATTTCAAGCTAAGGGTGTAACACCAGATATGATTAAGGCACAAATTACAGACCCTATGGCATTAATTGAGTTTGAATATGCAAATGATTATTTCAGAGGCAATCCTTTGATTGATGCGGTTGGTGCTGTTCTTGGAATCACTCCTCAACAGCTTGATTGTTTCTTCCAAACAAAAGATTATACTTGCTTGCTACCAGTAGTAGAGCCAGAAGAGCCAGTTGAAGAGGTTGTGAATGAGGATAATTAGAGAGCCTATACCTGATGTTTTGATATATAGACCTAGCTTTGGGTATAAGTCTATTCTTAAAAAAGAGTTTGAACGTGGAAAAATACCACTTAAACGTGATATTACAGGAACTATTTTAAGAAAAGGTAAGGAAACAGTAGACCACACAATCCCTAAGTCAAAAGGTGGTAAATCTAATCTATTTAACTATTCAATTATGGATAGACGTACAAACTGGCTAAGAGGTAATAAACCTATTAAACCATTTATAGACCTTGAAAGTTTAGTAGAATATTTTGCAGTTATGCTTGATGTTAAAACAATGGAATTTGATGGGGTTGAATATTTAAAAGGGTGGACTAAAACATTACTAAAAGCATTAAAGGAGAATAAGTAAATGTTTAAAGAACTAAGAAACAAAATTAAACTATTCAAAAAAGTTTTAGAGCTTAAAAAAGAGTTTCAGAAAATCAAAAAAGAAAACAAAAAAACATTTGACGAAGTTAAGCATTTCTTAGAAACAGCTAAGCTTTTATATCCAAAGTTAGGAGGTGTCCTTGAAGATATTCTTGGGGTTGCTAAAGGCGATAATAACAAAAAAGTTTAAGATTACTTGGAAATTCTAGGGGGCAAACAAGCCCCTTTTTCAATTGTTTACTATATTCTTAGGGGGTACGTATGGACAAACCTAATATAAAATGGTATGAAGATGACGAGCTAACTATAGGGTTTAGCGATATCCCTCACGTATGTATAAGATACGTTTTACCATCTTCTACCCCTAGAGAAGTTCAATCAATAAAAAAATACCCTTTTACTTGTAAAACAAATCTAAAAGTGACGTTATTCGACCACGAGAAAGAGGAAGTTTACACTTTTTCTATCCCACGTGGATATTGTTTTGACGGAGCTTCAATTCCTAAATTCTTTCATCGTGTAATAGGTGCTAATACTGATAACAGTTTTTTAATAGCGGCTTTAATACACGATGTTTTATGTGAAAATCATCATTATGTTGATAATGATAGAAAATTTTCAACAAAGGTTTTTAATGCCCTTTTAAAGGTTTCAGAAGTTTACCCCTTT
>CALDPN010000060.1 GCA_937911235.1 uncultured Bacteroidales bacterium | reverse complement strand
CCATATTCTGCAGGGCTGAGACGACGGCATCCATGGCAGGTTTGGATGGATAATGGCCTGAGTTTGGGATGACTTGACAGGTGATAGCGTTGTTGCCTTGGGTTGCTTCTAAAACGGTTTTTGTAGAAGCTACAATGTCTGTGTCACCTTGAATAATGGCGTAAGGCACTGCGATTGAAGACAATGCATCAGTCATGTCCATGTGCAATAGTTCTTTCCATAGGGAAACATTTTTCAAATACCCATTGACCATAACTGCTATGAAATCTTTTTTACGATAATCTGGACTAGTAAGCAAGCCTACAACAATTTTGCCCATTTGCGGTTTATCGGCTTTTTTATGTTCGTAACCGTTGGTGTATTTTCGTATGGCACCAGAAACCATCATCAAATCTTTGGTAGTAATGTTGTCGATGTTTGCATTTTTAATAGCTTCCAGCTTTTTCGCAGACAATTTTGTTTGGCTTAACGCATCAAACACCTCTTGGTTGTAGAATAGATTTTTTACCAATTGCCCATACACCACAACACCTTTTATCACATTTGGCATTTCTTGTAAAACCTTAACACTCAATACACTACCCCACGAAGTTGCAAAGATATAAAGGTCGTTTTCAGGAAATAATCGTTTTATTTCTGCAATTAAATCCTTGGTCATTGCCACAAACATATCAACGGTAAAACTATCGTCTATTTTGTGATTGTTTGCTCCACAACCCAATTGGTCCCAATATACCATGATAAATTGGTCTGTAAACTCTGGGAATAGCCCCCTACAGCCTACAGAAAAAGGAATTGGTGTGCCAGGTCCGCCATGTAAACAAATTACCACAGGCAATGTTTTAGATTTGCCCTCTACCAATACTTTTTGTTTGTAACCACCCAAATTTAGGGTATAAAGGTCTGAAACCTCGTTATTGGCAATGATTTGTTTACGCTGTTTGTTCATGATTTGTATTATTTAAATCGGAAACCAAATGAAAACGGCACAATCCCAAAGGGCGTGTGAGAGCACAATGGCACCAAGGCGGTTTGGGAAAAATCTGTATAGCAGACCCCATATAAAACCTGCCACTGCTGCAGCCATAATTAGCATAAAATTGAACTTAAAGATATGCACTAAGCTGTATGCAAGTGTAGTTAAGATAAATCCCATATTTGGCGAAAAGCGTTTAGAAAGGTTGTTTTGCAAGTATCCACGCCAAAATATTTCTTCGGCAGGGCCAATGATAAAAAGTAGCAAAAACGACAAAATCCAAGGATTTTCGCCATCTTTCATGCCATAAATGGTATCTACTTGTGGACGAGCGAAGTCGAACATAAGCGAAGAAAGCTTATCTCCTACCCAAAATACGCCCCAAAGAGCCACTGCAATGCCAATGCCCAACAAAATATCTACCAAACCCAAACGAATAGGTTTTAGGCACGTTTTGTCTGCCCACAGCGAATATGAAGTAAGGATTATGCCAGATATGGTCATAGTAATCCAAAAGTTCACGTGTGGCGCAGTCCAGGGTGAAAACATAACACCCCATAGCACAGTGGCTATGAGGATGCCAATTATAGGTTTTGTATTAGATGAAGACAAATTCATTATGCAATGAAGTTAGAAACCACAAAGCCCACAGATAAAAGCAACGAAAATGCTGTTTGTAGCTGCGCTGTGCGCATATCAAGAGCTGCGATAGTATTTGTATCGTTGTATCCCTCAATCATGGTTTTTGCGCATTTTGAAGACATTGGTATAGTAAGTAGCACTAAAAGTGTTGGCCATGAAAAGATGCCACCAACAACTAAAGCACCTACCCAAATTGCAGGATAAGTTACCTCAAAACCATATAGCCACGCTGCACTTTTCTTGCCCATACACATTGCCATCGTGATAATGCCGGCTTGTTTGTCTGTAATCATATCGCGGGTGTTGTTTGAGTGCAAAATAGCGTCTGTAATTAGCCCTATTGGAAGCGCCACATAAAGCACACTCCAATCAATAGCGCCAGTAGTTACAAACGAAGTACCAATAGTTGGCAAAAATGCAAAAGTCATAATAATAGCCAAGTCGCCTAAAGCGTTGTACTTCATTTGTGGATACAAAAGCATCAACACAGCCCCTACAATGCCTATCCAAAGCACTGTGAGACCTGTAAAATATAATATAGTCAACCCAATTAAAACAGATACCACCAACACGCCTAATGCGAAATTGCGTATCTCATTTGGTTGAAACTGACCTGTGGTAAGCGATGTGGCACCAAATGTGTTTACATCATCTACTTTCTTTTTAAAGTCGAAATAATCGCTCCAAAGGTTGCCAGATGTGTGAAATAACACCACACCTACTAAAGCTAAAACTGCCATTAACCAGTTAATTTCTGCGTCTTTTGAAAATAAAAAAGCAACAGTAACAACAATTGGCATAGCCGAAGCAGGGAAAGACCATGGTCTAGTAGCCAAAAACCAATCTTTAAGAGTATGTTTCTTCATATTTTATGCTTTTATAGTGTAAATAGTTTGAGTTGGGAATGCAAAGTTCCAACCTTCTGCATTAAATTTCTTCAAAATAGCAAGATTCACCTCACTTTGAGTGCCAAAAATATCAGCACCGCTTTTGATATAATAAATAAATGTAATACCTAATGAGAAGTCGCCGTATGTGGTAAAACCAACAATCACATTCTTCTTGATAGAAGTTATTTGATTAGGAAGGTCTTTTAACCAATCCATAGCAGTTTGCATTGCCTCAGGAGTGGTATCGTATGTAAGACCTAGGTTTAAAGTGATTTTGCGAGACTCCTCTGCAGTAACGTTTTCTATCTCACTATCAACTATTTTGTAGTTTGGAATAGTTACCAATCTTCCTTCCAATGTTCTAATACGAGTACTACGAATGCCTATATCCTCTACTGTGCCATCAAAACCTGCTACCTTGATGCGTTCGCCAAGTCTAAAAGGTTTATCCATGAAAATGGTAAAACCACCAAACATGTTTTTGATAGTATCTTGAGCAGCAAGAGCAAAAGCAATACCACCAATACCTAGTGTAGTAAGCATAGCAGCCACATCGATGCCTACAATAGTAAGCGCCGTAATAATAGCTACAATCCAAATCACACCAGAAGAAACCTTTTGTATCGCCTTAATAATGTTTACATCCAGTTTAGAATCCTTGTTTGAAGTGGCGTATGGCAAAAGGAAATCACTTAACACATTTTTGATGAACCTATTAAGTATCCATGTGATATTTAATAGTAACAACACCTTAAATGCCAAGTACAAAATAGGATAAAAAGTAGCTGGGAATACTATCATTTGCAATGATAAATACAATCCAAACAACATTACACCACAAATACATGGCATTTGAAATACATTTAGTAGCAAATCATCTACCTTTGTGGCTGTTTTTTCGGCTTTTGAGCGTAGAAATCGCTTTTCAATCCATAACATTATCCTTCCTAAAATAAAAAATGAAATTATAATGCCGGTAAACCAAAGCCAGCTTTCCCAGTTGTTATGCTTAAATAAAAAATCAAAAAATGTTTTCATAATTCAATAATTACGGCACAAATATACAAAAAAATAAGAGACCAACTGAAGTTGATCTCTATTTTGTATTATTTAGGTTTATTTAAAATCACCCTTTAAAACAGCTCGAAGCATTTAGGTTTATTTTTCAAATCTGTATGCTAACCCAAGGCTAACAAACTCTTTAAATTGGATTTTTTCGTTCCAGCCTTCGCCAACGGTAGTATCGTAACGAGGGTTTAGAGAAACGCGAGCGGTAAGCCATTTGTAAAGTTTGAAGTCACCAACGATTTCCCAGTCAATTTCAATACCTTTATAGTCGGTATAGAATGAAAGAACGCTTGAAAGAGTGATGTAATCGTTGAATTCTTGACGATAGTTTACTTTGAAACTAGAACCGAAGTCGAAGGTTTTAAGTGTGGTAATACCAAGTTCTTCGTTGTAGATACCTACGTGTTTACTGATAGCGTAGTCGCCACGTACGTCGTCTACGTAGATTAATTTAAACGCATATGGCGCAATCATTACAGAAAGGTCTAACTTCTTTTCTGCGTTTGCATATTTATAATCGAAACCGATAGCTGTGTTGAATGTAAGTGGAGATACAACTGCACTAACTAGTTCGTCTGTATCAATTTTGTAGTTTTCAAATAATGTGAAATTAACGTCGCCAGACCATGCTAAGTTCCAACCTTTGCCTAAATTGTAACCTAATTTTGTTTCATAATAGGTTTTGTCGTCGGTTAAGTGGAATAAACGACCAGCTAAGTCTTCGGTGAAAGTAGTGGTAACACCATATTTTAGTTCCACTTTGTTGTCCCATGCAAGACCTTCGTCGCCTGCATAGTTGAACCAAGCGTGAACACCACCAAGCACAGATAGGTTGTTTGTACCACCGTTGTGCCAGTTTGCAGTAGCATAGTTTTGAGTAGCTTGTAGAGAAAGGTCGATACCTTTTTTCCATTTAGATGGAGTACCAGCTTCATCTGCTTGCGCAAAAACAGTAGCCACTGAAGCCACTAATAGCGCTAAAAGTAAATTTAGTTTTTTCATACTTCAAGTTTTCCGATAATTTGGTTTATAGAATCATAGTTATGTCTTTTTAGATAATCCTCAATGCCGTCCACCACTTTCATGGTAACTGAAGGATCAATAAAGTTTGCAGTGCCTATTTCAATAGCAGTAGCACCAGCTAAGAAGAATTCGATAGCGTCAGTTGCATTCATAATGCCGCCAAGACCAACGATAGGAATATTTACTGCTTTAGACACTTGCCATACCATACGTAGAGCAATAGGTTTCACGCAAGGACCAGAAAGACCACCAGTAATGGTAGAAAGAACTGGTTTGCGAGTTTCGGCATTAATTGCCATACCCATCAAGGTATTGATTAATGAAACAGAATCTGCACCTTCCGCTTCCACCGCACGAGCAATTTCTGCTATGTCGGTAACGTTAGGAGAAAGCTTAACAATAAGTGTTTTGTCGTAAGCTTTACGCACTGCTTTTACCACTTCCGCTGCCGCAGAACAAGAAGTTCCAAAGGCCATACCACCTTGTTTTACGTTAGGGCAAGAGATGTTTAATTCTATAGCTGGAATAGCATCTAATTCGTTAATTTTTTCTGCTGTTGCAACGTAATCTTCGATGCATGCACCCGATACATTTACGATTACATTTGTATCATAATTTTTTACAGTTGGATATATGTTTTCACAGAAGTAATCTACCCCCTTATTTTGCAGTCCAACCGCGTTTAACATACCTGAGGGCACTTCTGCAAGGCGTGGATAGGCATTTCCTTCACGATGGCGAATAGTCGTTCCCTTTACAATTATACCACCCATTCGCGAGAAGTTTACAAAATCCTCAAACTCGGTTCCGTAGCCGAAAGTTCCAGACGCAGTCATCACTGGATTTCTCAGTGAAAGACCACCTATTTTTACGCTTAAATCTACCATGGTAATTCGTTAATATTAAATACTGGCCCGTCGGTACAAACACATTTGTGACCTTCTTGGGTTTGAGTTACACAACATAAACATGCACCTACTCCGCATGCCATTTTATTCTCTAAAGAAACCTCGCAATCTATGTTTTTTTCACGAGCAACTTTAGCAAGAGCCTTCATCATTGGAGTTGGACCACAAGAGAAAATGCGAGCATAATTAGCAGAATTCCATAGACTGTGATTTGTAACAAAACCTTTGTCGCCAACGCTACCATCTTCTGTGGTAATGAAAACTTCACCCACCTCTTTATAAGCATTTAGAGGCAAAATGTCGGCTTCTTTTCTAAAACCTAATAGGAAGTTTACTTTTACACCTTTAGAGGCTAAAACGCGACCTAAATGAAGTAGTGGAGCAATACCAACGCCACCACCTACAAGTAAAACAGGCTTTTCTTCTGCTAATTCTGTATTAAAACCATTACCTAGAGGGAAAATAACGTTTACTTTGTCGCCTTCTTTACGTTCAGATAGCCATGCAGTGCCATCGCCTACCTTTTGAATAAGTAAATCTAGCTCTTTTTTGTCTTCGCGCACGTCGTGAAGTGAAATAGGACGACGAAGAAATACAGTAGGAGTTTCATCAATGCGCAGTTCTGCGAACTGGCCTGCCTTGATTTCTGGTAAAGTTTCAAATGATAGGGTCATTTTAAAATAAGTAGAAGTAACCCATTCATTCTTAATAACAGTACCATCTAATTGATATTTTTTAGACATCTTTGTTAAGAGTTTTAAAATTCTGTGCAAAGATAGTAAAAAAAGTTAGGAGTTAGGAGTTAGGAGTTAGGAATTTTGCGATTAAGAGAGAGCAGAAGCAAAATTTATTTTGATTATGCCGAATGTTGCGTGTAAGTGAGAGCAGAAGCAAAGCTTGCTTTGATTATGCCGAACGAGAGCAACTTCAGCGAAGCTAACGTGAGCAAAATCACGAGCGAAGCGAGTAACTTGAGCAGCGAGAGCAAAATTAAACTTGCTTAAGCTTGGACAAAAAAAAGAGTTCTCTTATTTTGAGAACTCTTCAAATGTATTATCAGTATAGTAAACTACGATGCGTTGAATTTTTTTAGGAGGAATTTCTTTTACAACCTCTTTTACTATAGTATTAGTTGTAACTACTTGATTTTCTGCTATATGTGTAGGTTTTTGAGCCACATTTACACGATTTTGAGGCTCTGAGACTTGAATATTTGACTCTTCTGTAGGGAATAAATCGAATAAACCAGGCTGAGAAAGCTTTTCATGCTTATACATAGGTTCTTTTCCTGTCATTAACCAATCTGTGTTTAATGTAGGAAATGCAGTCAAAATCTTCTGTATTGTATCTAAACTAGGCTTGCTTCTGCCTGATAATAAGTGAGATACGTTAGAAACCTGAATATCACAAAGGTTAGCAAACTCCTTAGAAGACAGCTTTTCTCTCTCAATAATTTGTTTAATACGATCTTTCATAAAAATAATCTCAATTTTTTACAAAATAGAATTTCATTTCCGACTACAAATGTAAAACTTTAATTTTACATTTGCAAATTTACAAAACTAATATTTTACAATTTAAATATTATAAATTTGTAAACTTCCTATGTGCTACATTTGTAAATATCTGTAAAATACCCTATTTTAGATATTTAAGTATTAGTTTAATAAATTTATATAAATAACTAATTAATAATATGATAAATAACAATTATTTAATAATATAAAGCACTTATAACATAAATTTACATCTTATCTAGAAATATTAATAATCTACTTTAACTAAAATTATTTAAAACATTGAGTTTAAGGTGTTTATATTAACTTTTATTTTATATTTATTACAATTTATTTATGTAACAACACAAATGTAGTAATCTTGTCATCCCATATTATATTGTAATAAAATACGTGTATAATTTACATTTTACACTTGTAAACAATTCGTACTTTCTACTTAATTTACGTTTGTATTAAAAATTGCACTACATTTGTAATATTATTCCCTACCCCATTTTTTACAAATTTTCCAACCGTCCAAATTTTATCTCATATTTTATCTGCAATTTTTTTAGCATCTCGCCTATTCTTGTAAAATTTTACTAACTTTGTGAGAGTGAGAAAAAAAATACACCTTATTATATAGGAATTAAAAATTTGAGTATGGAAAAGAAACTTGAAGCATTTAAGAGAACCCTAGAAGTCTTAGATAGACTTCGTAATGAATGCCCATGGGACAGAAAACAGACAAATGAGTCACTACGCCCTCTTACTATAGAAGAATGTTACGAACTAACAGATGCAATTATTGCTGAAAATGATGAAGAATTGAAAATTGAACTTGGCGATGTGCTACTTCATATATTATTTTACTCAAAAATCGCAGAAGAGCAAAAAAAGTTTAACATCGAAAATGTGTGTAACTCTCTGTGTGACAAGCTAATATACCGCCATCCGCACATTTTTGGCTCTGCTGAGGCGAAAAATTCTGAAGAGGTGGAGAAGTCATGGGCAATTTTAAAGCTACGCGAGGGTAAAAATAAGACAACTTTGGGCGGAGTACCAAAATCTCTACCTAGTTTGATAAAGGCATGGAGAATTCAAGATAAAGCAAGAAGTGCAGGTTTCGATTGGAAAGACAAAGCCGACGTTTGGGAAAAGGTGAAAGAAGAAGTGGCTGAGGTGGAAGCTGAAATGAAGTCTAACTCACCTACTTTAGATCTTGAAAAGGAATTTGGAGACTTAATGTTTAGCATCATCAATGCTGCTCGCCTATATGGTGTAAATCCAGAAAACGCACTTGAACGCACCAATCAGAAGTTTATTAATCGCTTCAACTATATGGAATCTAAGGCATCTGAGCAAGGAAAATTGCTTAAAGAGATGACACTTGAGGAGATGGAAGAGCTTTGGTGTGAGAGCAAATCTTCTATATAACTAAAGCATTGTACAATTCTCTATTATACACACAAAAAAAGAGCAACAGTGTTGCTCTTTTTTGTGACCTCGGAGGGGCTCGAACCCTCGACCCATTGATTAAGAGTCAATTGCTCTACCAACTGAGCTACGAAGTCTTTTTGGACGCACAAAGATACTAATTTTTTATGAAAAACAAGTATGTTCTATCAATATTTTTGTGCCAATAAGTATTAAAATAACGCCTCCTAACACACCCCACTTAAACGAAAGTTTCTTACCTATATAGAAACCTATTTGGGTACCTATTAGTGACAAAATAAAACTTACAAACGCTATGCAACCTACCGCTAAATAAAGCACTTCTGGACACGGAAGAAACACCACTCCAGTGGCAAGAGCATCGATACTTGTAGCTATTGCAAGCGCAATTATCTTTTTATAAGATAAGCGACAAATACACTCGTCAGCATCCTCTAAATCATCTTTCACAAGATCTTCCTTTATCATTCTAGCACCTAAAAAGCCTAAAATAACAAATGCTAACCAGTGATCATAAGCAGTAATTATGTCTGAGAATAGTTGCATTACATAGTATCCTATGAGTGGCATTAAACCTTGGAAGAGCCCAAACGACACCGACATAAACAACCATTTTCTCCAATGAGGGCGTTTAAAACAAGCGCTCTGGCTTATTGAGACTGCAAAACAGTCCATAGCCAGAGCAACTGATAGGAAAAGTATAGTTATAAAACTCATTTACTTTTGTGTAGAAAGATATTCCATTACTTGATTGTAGATGTTTTCTGCATTGAAACCAAATTTTTCATCAAGTACTGTGTATGGAGCAGAATCACCGAAGTGGTCAAGACCAAATACCTTACCTTTAAGACCTACTAAGCGTTGCATGCTTAGTGGAAGACCTGCTGTAAGACCAAAAATTGGTAAGTTGTAGTCGATTACACTACGGATGTAACTTTCTGGTTGTGAGAAGAATAAACCTTCACTTGGTACAGAAACGATACGTACATTTAAGTTTGCACGAGACTCAAGAAGTTCTGTTGCAGCAAATAATGTAGAAACTTCTGAACCACTAGCCAACAAGATAACATCTGGAGTACCTTCGCTATCTTTAACCACATATGCACCTTTTGTTGCACCTAAAGATTCATTATATTTATCTTTACGTGGTAAGCTCTTCACGTTTTGACGAGAAAGAATAAGTGCAGTTGGAGTATCTTGGTTTTCAAGAGCCATCTTCCATGCCACTGTGGTTTCATCCACATCAGAAGGACGAAGTACAAGCATAGAGTTTTTGCCTTTGTGGTTTTTAAGCGCTTCCATTAAGCGAACTTGTAATTCATGTTCCACTGGTTGGTGTGTAGGACCGTCTTCACCCACGCGGAATGCGTCGTGTGTCCAAACATAAATTACTTGTTGACGCATAAGAGCAGACATACGGAATGCTGGTTTCATATAGTCTGAGAACACAAAGAATGTGCCGCAAACTGGGATGATACCACCATGTAGTGCCATACCGTTCATGATGCAAGCCATGGTAAGTTCGCTAACACCTGCATGTAGGAAACCACCAGAGAAGTCCCCTTTTTTGAATGGTTTGCTATTTTTTAAGAAGCCTTCTGTTTTGTCTGAGTTTGAAAGGTCGGCAGAAGAAACTACCATATTTTCAATTTTTTCAGAGAATAATGCAAGCATTGAACCAGATGCTGAACGTGTTGCTTGATCAGCTTTTTGTTCAATTGCAGCATAATCTATATCAGGAAGGTTTTTGTTATAGAAATCGTGGAATTTTTTAGCAAGTTCTGGGTTTGCAGCTTCCCATTCTGCTTGTTCTGCGTGGCGAGCAGCTACTATTTTACGAAGTTCGTTTTTACGATTTTCGTACATTTCAGCTACTTCTGGGAAAATTACAAATGGATTTTCTGCATCACCGCCTAAGTTTGTAATTGTATTTGCAATAGAAGCACCTGCAGCACCTAGAGGTTGACCGTGGGTAGAAACTTTGTTTTCAAAGCTTTCGCCGTTAGGACCCATAGCACCTTTACCCATAATTGTTTTACCAATAATAAGTGTAGGACGCTCGGTTTCTTCATTTGCAGCTTTAAGTGCAGCACGAATTTCTGCAGCATCATTACCATTAATAGTAATAACTTTCCAGCCCCATGCTTGATATTTCATAGCGGTGTCTTCTGTACTAACTTCGTTTACAAAAGTAGAAAGTTGTACATCATTTGAGTCGTAATACATAATTAGGTTACTTAAACCTAAAAGACCTGCGATACGACCTGCACCTTGAGAAATTTCTTCTTGAATGCCACCGTCCGAAATATATGCGTAGATTGTTTCCTTGCTGAATGTCGGATTGCCTGTACGAGCTGCCAAGAACTTAGCACCGATAGCTGCACCTACAGCAAAGACGTGACCTTGTCCGAGTGGACCTGAAGAGTTTTCAATACCACGTGTAAAATCTACTTCCGGATGTCCAGGAGTAGGAGATCCCCATTGACGGAATTCCTTCAATTCGTCGATGGTGAACTTTCCAGCCAAAGCCAATTGACTATACAACATAGGTGACATGTGACCTGGATCCAAGAAGAAACGGTCGCGTCCTTCCCATGTTGGGTTTTCTGGGTCGTACTGCAAATATTCTGAATAGAGAACATTCACAAAATCAGCTCCACCCATAGCTCCACCAGGGTGTCCGGATTTGGCTTTCTCTACCATAGAAGCAGCCAAAATACGGATGTTG
>CALDPN010000059.1 GCA_937911235.1 uncultured Bacteroidales bacterium | reverse complement strand
TTAGAACAGGGGCAAAGGGCAGAGATTATAGACTTACTCAAGGGACGTGTATTAAAAGAACACTTTTGGAGCGAGGCTAAAAAAGAGCGAGCCACAGAGGCAATAGACACTATCTTACACGATATGGACTTTGCAAACGTTCAAGGCTCAAAAGAAAGTAAGAAATATCAAACTATTTTGGAGGGATTAAATGCTGATGAGTGGTGGAATTGAAAGAGAAAACGACAGATTAATACAAGTGTGGGCTTCAATGCAAAAAAGTTATATAAGCGGCTCACGAAAAAATGTTGTAGGGCACCACTATTATTCAAGACGACATCAGCTTTTACGATGGGACATTAGAAATATTATTCCACTTACATACGAAGAACATACAGCATATCACGAGGGAAGATTGCCTATTGAGATAAAGAATCCATTTCGGCAAAGATTTTTAGATGAAATGTCCCATAAGGATTATAAAGATTATTTACTTGAACACGGACTAACTAATGAAGAATTTGCTAAAATTTGCAACAAGAAGTTAAAGGAGAAGATAAGTGAAGAGCTATAAAAATATATTTAAAGCGTTATCATCAAAAGGTGTGATAGAGGTATATCTTTACATCTACCACAAATGCAAAACAGAGGAGTACCCCTCATTTGATGAAATCAGAACGGAACTTGGATTTAATCCAAACACGCTGAGACGAATTACAAATAGATTATCTCGCCACAATATGATATATTCTGCTCAGCCACAAGGGTGCGACAAACGAAAACGAGTTTATCTCGTTAACTCACCTGCACTAGCTATGATGATTGAAAGCATATATGAAATATAAAGAGAGCCTAAAGAGGCTCTCTGAATGTGGGAGGAATTTATCAATGAATAATCCGAATTTAACATTTCAAAAATATGATAACAAACTTTAGAGAAGAGTCAAATGGATATTTTATACATTACCAGAAAATCTCCAAATAATGACTTAGAACTAATGTATAGCTTGCGCTCCTTATCTCATATTCTAGATTTGGGTCGTGTTTTTATCTGTGGATATTTACCTAGGTTTGTAAGAAATGTTAAGTTTATTCCCTGCGATGATATAGGTTACCCTGCTATTAACCATTGGTGGAAAGTTACTCAAGCAATCAGAAACTCAGATATAGGTGAAAACTTCGTTCTTATGTATGACGATATATTTTTTCTGAAAGATACCACGCTAGGAACGTTCCCGAACTACCACAGAGGGGTTTTAGGCGAGGTTAAGGTTGGGACACCACTTTATCAAGAAACCCTCTGTAAGACGAAAAATTGGCTGTTAAAACACGAATTACCGATTTTGGACTATTCTCTACATTTACCATTCACATATAACCGAGGCAACTTTTTGATGTTAGAGGAAATTTTCAAGCCATTAATTCGGGAACAATCTCCACTTGCACCTCGAAGTATTTATGGTAATATGTTTGTGAAAGATTCTCCTTTAAGAGATGATTTTAAAATGAGAAATATGTCTGATACTATTCCCGACAGAGAGTGTTTCAGTGTCTCCGATTCCTGCTTTCCACATATCTTACTGGACACTCTCTACCCCCTCAAAGGAGATTTTGAATGATAATCGTTTTCTGCATTGATAAGAACTATGAAATAATGGCAAGAGTATCTATTGCCTCGTATAAGAAATACAACCCTAAAGCTAAAGTAGTAGTCGTGGCAGAATATGAAGTCCCACGTATCGGGCAAAACGAAACCAAAGTAATTAAACTAACAAAAGATTTCAGGAAACGTAGCGACAGAGATAGGATTAGCAATGCCGCATACTTGAAATTATTTCTTCCCGAACTACCATATAGGAAAATCATTTACGTTGATGCTGACACCCTATGTCAAAAACCGTTAGACGACTTATGGAATATCCCGTGTCCATATATTAACCTTTGCGAGTCCCACTCATACGGGCAATACCAAGCAAGGGTTATTGGGCACAAGAAGTACGGGCTTACAGGTATGATGGTTATGAACCTCGATAGCCTACGCAGATACGGGTTTACCGAAAGATGTCTTACAGTTGAGAGAACTGCGGATATACCAACTAAAGATTGGTTTCACGATGAAACGTGTATCAATATAGCTATGGGTAACTTACTTAATTTCATAGATAAGAAGTTTAACTATTGTCATAAGCGATTCTACAACCAACCGATACCCGAAGATGATGCTTATATCCTACACTTCGTAGGTAAAGACAAATCGGATATTTTCAGCCAACATAAATACGGGGAGATATTGGCTATTGAAAAATACATCAAAGGTAAACGCATTGCTATTGTTGGTAACGCTAAATCACTATTCGGCAAACGGCAGGGTGAAGAGATAGACAACCACGATTTTATTATTAGATTTAATAAAGGTTTCCTGTATAAACCGCAAGACCAAGGGACAAAAACAGGGTTACTTATACTGGCTTGTGTAATAACCCCCGAAGAGATTGCCGGATATAAAGCACAATTTGTAGTCAACAGGTCGAGTTCGTGGAAGAATAACGCTATAACCCTTGCTAATACTGAACGTATGTTAATGAAAGAAATGATAGGCAAACAGCCGTCATCTGGGTTTATGGCAATCGACATCTGCCTACACTTTAAGGCTAAAAGCATAGATTTGTACGGGTTTGATTTCGGACGGACACCAACGTTCTATAACCCTGTTAATTACGTAGTGCCACACGATTACGACAAAGAGAAAGAACTATTACAGCAGTATATAAAAAAGGGAAAGATTAAAGTGCATTAGTCGCCGCTTGACAACGGAATAATTATATGTTGTATTATTATACGCAACGGGGTGAATTATTGCCCCAAACACTAACAAACTTACACAAGGAGATACAAATGTACGCAAAAATTCAAAAGGGATTATCCCAATCTTATATGTTAATTCATTCAGATACACAAATTACAATAAATCCTAAAAGAGCAACTTCTGTTGAACAATGGGATTATATGATTGCACAACAAGAAACGGAAGGACAGTGTGGAGATGACAACGAACATTCAAGTTGCGCAAGCGGATTACTTGAAATGTTAGGTATCGAATCAGGAAAACCTTTCTTAATTATTACAGCTCCGAATGAAAAATGGATATATGGAACGGATAGAGAAGAAAAATTTCCAATGAAAAATGTTTCTATATCTCACGTTAATGTAGACGGTATTTCCTATCTTACAGAAGGTAACATATATATCCTGAACGATAAAGGACAAACAATTCAGAAAATTTAGTTAAGGGAGCTTTATCGCTCCCTTTTTATTTCTTTCCACAACCTTGAGCGTTCTTCTGCTATACCTCGTCTGTCAACATATCCAAACTCTGGTATGTCTATCTCAATTTGTGTCCCAACAGGGGCTTTAATAATTGGGCTGAGTTGAGGTTGAAAAATCTCTTTGTTTATCCTTTCGTGTGTCCTTTTGTGAATAACGACAAGATTAGCAAAGCTATTAACAAATTTATCATCTTCAGTCCCCGACAATGGTATTTTATGGTGGATATTACAATCAGGTGGCAATTTACCCTTTTTGGCTTCCTTGATTTCCTTTTTAGTAAATAGACCATTAAAAAAGCCCTCATAGGCTAACCAAGCTATAAAGGCTCTTCTAACGTGATTCTTATAGAAGTTCCGATTCTTTCTACAAGTATCAGCAGAAACTTTTGTGTATATTACTTTCATCAATATCTCGTGGCGTATTCGTTTAAGCAGTTAAGTATATCTTTAGGTGTTTGCATAGAGTCAATACAAGTTATCGGCTCACGTTCTAATTCTACATACTCTTTACTTGTGGTGCAACCGCTTAAAAGTAGCCAACACAGGATTAGCAGACAAATCATAATTCCAGTTGAAACCGCTTGTATCTTTCTTAATCGCTTTCTCAATTTCCTCTGCTCTCCTACTGATTTCCAATTTGTCATTGTGTTCTTTCTCCAGTTTTTTGATTAAAAAATTATTGTTTGCCTGTAGGCTCGTATTAGACGTTTCTAGCGAGTCTATTCTTCCTGATTGTAGATTATACAGGAAACCGATAATCATCGTTGTACAGCCAAAAAAACAGGCAAGAAATATAAGTATTCTGTTCATCTTGTCCTCTATAAGTTAAAACCATCATACTCGGTGATGTCTTCATAATAATCATAGTTGGAAGAAGTGGCAGAAACAGGTTTTGTTCCCGACCACCAGACTTTGCCATTTGCTTTAATATAAGACTTTGTTAAATCAATTTGCCCCTTAAATTGTTTGTAGTTGGTGCCGTCGCCAATGTTTGCGCCAATCGCGTTTTTACCGCGGTCAACCATCTTTGTCGATGAGTTTGCACTCGCCTCTTGTGTCCAAGATGTTCCGTTTGATGAACGATAAATCTTATACGCAGAACCTGTAAATTCGGCTTTGAAATAATATGTCGTGTTGTTTGTCAGAGTTGTTGTGCCTGTCATACTTACAACATTTACGCTTGAACTTGAATTAGAAATATCCAAGGCAATTTTGCCCGTTTCCTTAATAAAGAACTTTGAAGAATAAGCAGTCCCTTGACACCAAATATTCTGATAGTTTGAATCCGATGTATATTTAACTTTGAAAACCATCTCCCAAGTATTAGCAAATTCAGCTTCGGCAGAAAATTGTCCCGGTATTGTTAATAAATAGTTACTACCACTAAAGCCACTTACCACACCGTTATTGATTGTTGGTGAGCCAAAAATTTCCACATTCGGAGTTGTACCGTATTTATAGTATTTTCTCACCGACCTTGTAAAAGCCTTATAAGTTGAACTAGATTTGAATAACTTCATTGTTTAGAATCCTGCCGCATACCAATTAAAATATCTCATATAGTCGTTTGACCCGTTTCCGTACCAAGCGAGATAAATTCCTGTTTTGCTTTTGTTACGGCATCCCGAAGCCCCGTTACAGTTACCAGATGTTCCGCTTCTCTGGGCGAGATATTGGATTGTATAATTAGTATTAGAAAAAGCCTTGGGGAAGGTGATAGTTGCATTTGTTGACCTAGCATCTGAACCGTAATCAGCAATACCGCCTTGCTCAAGCCAACCATCAGACCATTTTCTATACCAGTTGTTTCCGCTTGTCCCAGTTTCAATAACAACGTGTACAGCAGATAGGTCATTAGTGGTAACCATATTAGCAATAGCACCTGCTACCGCAGTTCCGCTTTGAGCGTTGGTTGAAGCTGGGTTGTATGTTTGGTCAACTGTGCCACCACCAGCTATTGTATTTCCACCTTGTTTTACACTCATGTTATACTCCTTTATGCTCCTTTGAATGGGACGAATCTCGCTTCTACAAGACCTGTAGACACATAAGTTACTATATCGCCGACATCAACAATAACTTGTCCGCTTCTTCCATGATATGAAGAGGGGGCTTGAGCAGATCCCAGTTTAACCCCATTCACAAACATTTCAAAAGTACTATTGCTTGCCGCACCATTAATATAGACGATTCCCGACTTCGTAGCAGTATATGGGAAGTCTGAAGATGTTAGTGTAACTGCGTTGTTATAATCCGGCATCAACCAGCCAATAACCATACTGATAAAACTCTGTGTCGGAGTGATATTGTTTAAATCAGTATCAGCCTTTTCATTCAGCAAATTATTCACTTCAGTCTTAGTATAAACACTTGCTCCACCGCTCACATCATCTGTAATATAGCATATCCACTCGGGGTGCAGGGTTTCAACGTTTTGTGCGTTGTATTCTGCTAAAGTGCCTATCCAGTCGTATTTGACCGCTGTTGCACCGACAGCTGTGTTCTTATTTACAGTACCTATTGCCTCGAGTTCATCATCAGAGTTGGTGTCTATGGTTACTCCGTCAAGGTCAGGTGTGGACTTAATTGTTACCGCAGAGCCTAGATTGTTTCCGTTTTGGTCAAGCAACTGAAGTGAGCTTGAACTGTAAGAAAGCCCTGCACCGTAGTTAGGCAGATTATCCAAGTCAGAATAGTCATTGCTAAAAGCTGTCGCACCGAAAGCACTATCGGGAGAGTAGCCATCAATACCGCTCGGTGCTTTTAATAAACCCGTTGATGTGTTAATTGTCGGAAAGTTGGCAACTGTGCTTGTTGTTCCGGGCGTGAGCATTACCCCAGTTATTGTGCTTCCGCTTGAACCGTTCATCATAAACGGTAGTATAGGCTTATCCCCCCAGTCATTCTGTATTCGTATTTTACTAGGTGTATCAAAAGGTTTCCAATAGCTACTTGCTTCATTGTAAGGCGTTTCGTTTAATGCCGACTGTATGCACAAATAACTTCTGTAAGTGTTATCATAATAATACAGCACAACATCGCCCGGATAATACTGTGTAATAGCACTATACATTCCTTTATCCGTTATTGAATATTGCCAACTGGCATCTGTTCCGTCTGTGCTTAGAAACTTTCCTGCGTTGCCTGTTTGTGAGGGCAACCCACTACCTACAACAATATTAGCGGTAGTATTACCGCTTTGGTTTGCTGTAAACGTGGCAACAGATGTGCCATTTACCTGAATGTCTAGCTGTCCATTATTAACCGTGGGGAGGCTTGAAGAAGTGATAAATCCACTATCATTTGTTAGCTCCGAAGTGGTTGTATTGATTGAGCGTAAAAGTGCTAACTGTACTTCCGTTCTTTTGGATTGTTACAGTAGAATCATTTACTGTTGGTATTACTGTTGAGCTAGGCAAAGCACCAACATCGGTTGCGGTTAAATTTATATCGCTCGATAACGCCTTATTATTGACCGTTCTTGTTTTAGGAACAAAGTTACTATCTGCCTCGGCTTTTGTATAGTATGCACCCTCGCTACCGATATACGACCAACTCTTGACGTTATTGTTTTCTACGCAACGATAATAGGTAGCCGCACCATCGTGTGTACTGTCTACCAAAACCTTAATAATGTCATTAACAGGAACAGTCGAAATATCATACGCCTGTAATTCGGCATAAGTTCCGACAATATCAAACACGTCAGAGGCTGACACAATGGCATCAATCTGATTTTGGAGTGATATGTCTGCATTTTCTCTATTAGTCGTTTCAGTAGCTATTGAGTTAGCAACTTGAGTGGCTGTTTGATAGCTGAGATTATTCGTAAGTTCCGAGATATTGTCATTTGGCTGTAAAGCTGTATCGGCTAAAGCACCTTGAGCAGTTGTAGCATAATGGTCGTTTACATATCCAACGTTGACGACTTCTTCATCGCTATTTCCTAGAGGAGATGAACACGTAATACCATAGCCATTGGCAATAAAATATGTATCAGAATAATCAAGACCATAAGCCGCATTCTGAACCGTAAGACCATCTATCGGT
>CALDPN010000058.1 GCA_937911235.1 uncultured Bacteroidales bacterium | reverse complement strand
TACCTTGGGGTGGTAGAGGCCGCAAGTTCAAGTCTTGTCACTCAGACCAAAAAGGAGATTCGCAAGAATCTCCTTTTTTCTTTGTTTTTCGCCCGAAATCGCCCATTTTCTCGCATTTTGCGGCCTAAATCCAGCCTCAAAGGCTCTCACAATCTGACCACATAAAACCTCAAAAAAGCGGTTTGACCACATGTTTGACCACTTGGGGAGAATTTTGGCTGATTTTACGACATTTGATGTATCTTTTTATCATTGACACATTGCCAAAATTGAGGTAAAATATTATATGTATTATAGTATAGCGGAGGTGTAATGTGACTCTTAAAGAATATTTGGAACTACTGGCTAAGCAACGAGAATTATTTACGCCTGAAATGATATCAGCTATAGAATGCCAAAACGTTGAGCTGGTACAAACAGAAATCGGAAATAATACAGGTATTAAGTCTATGTATGGTAACGCTGTAGCCTATGCGCTACCATTGGGCTATAAAACGCTTGGAGTGTTCAAAAGTAACCAAGACGGTGTAAATTATACATTGATTTATGGTGAAACTGACACAAAAGGTACGTTATTTTATGTAAACCTTGCTTCTAAAGTCGAAGTTGTAATTGATGACTTGACCAAGACAGGTGAATGTAACGGAATTACGATGACATCGACCGCATTTGACGTATTCGTATTTACAAATGGTAAAGAAGTAAGAACAGTTGCTTTTACTTCTGATTCTGCGTATGCAGACGTTATAAAAGACCACAGCCCTGTTGAGTTCTCACAAGGTTATATTGCTACCATTAGCGCAGAAGATTACGAAGGCAAGGCTCTCAATTGGCTCTCAATGACTGAATGGAATGGGTTTCTTGTAGTAGCTTCTCAATACGGTGTAAATGCTTCACATCAAAACGATGTTTATACTTGGAACGATGACCCACAAGACAAAGCTGATGCTTGGTATATTAGATTTTCTAAAAAGGTAACTGCTGTTTATGGGTTTACTGGCGGTTTATACATATTCACTCAAGATGACTGTACACTATTAACAGCCTCTCCTAACGATGCAAGCTCTGTAATGAAGACAAGCGCAGGGATTGGATGTTTTTCTTATACATCAATCACTAAACACGACTTATATTTATTCTTCTATGATGACAGGCAAAAGAATGTTTATTACTTACAAGCAACTGATACAACAGGGCAAATAAGACCAACAGGACCAGTAGCAAAAGAAATACAATCTTTCTTTAAAGAAGTTAAAAAATTCAAGATGTATAGCTGTATTTACGATAATCGTAATGAGGTATGGTGCTTAATCAATGACAAAGTAGTTATATTTGACTATGTTCAGCAAGAATGGGTTACACGTAAAGAACAGGCTATCAATAGTGTTTGCTTGATTGATAACTCTATATTTACAGCAGGGGAAAACGGAGTTGTATACGTTGAAAATGTAAACGAAGACTTTAATGGTGCTTATTATCCTTGTGTTTATCAGACTACTTTTATAAACGTAGCTTCTAACACTAACTTGAAGAAACAAAAAACACCTTTATTGATTACGCTTAACTCAAACTTTATCAACAAGTTCTATGTACAGCTAACAATCAATAACAAGCCTAAAAGCCCTAAAAAGGTATTCTTAGAGCGTGTTTCTACTGGTATTTATGCAAACGAAGACGGAAGCTCAACAGATCCACGTACTAAATTTGGTACAGCAAAATACTCACCAGAAAACACATACAAGAAAACAGTTGTAGAAATCTCAACACCTCAAACTTGGTACACTATGGGAATTAAGATTTTTACAGAGGAATTAGGCCAAGGGTTCTTTATAACTTCTATGGAGTTAAAGAATATGAAAGTTAAGACTAAGACTAGAGGTAGATAGTATGGACTATAACACAGGATTATACGATGCAATAGTTGATAAAAAACCAATAACAAGTATGGCTAACTTGTTTGACTACCTTAAAACGCCTCTTAACGAGAACGAGGAGCGTGCTTTTCAAATGTCTAAATCTATTTCACCTTTTGCTAATGATAGTGGTAATGACTACGATTATAGAGGCTATTGGAAAAAGTACGGAACACTTAATCCTACTGCTAGTAATGGACATTTATCTGATGAGTTTAAGTTGCCTATACATAACACTTACAGCATTGAAAGTAAGTATTATAATGGTCAACCTTGGGCAGTAGATTGGCGTCAAGGACACTATCAAACGATGGGGGATTTAGGGCTTTTATGATTATTGACCACATACGAGATTTAGAAGAATTTAGGGAGTTTTATAACACTTATAAAATGCCTAATCAGTATGACTTTGATTGGTTGGTTAATAACCCTAATCTATTTTGTTTATATGATGATGAGTCTGTTTTATGGGGATATATTACTGTCCAACGTGAGGGCGGTTTATTGACTCTTTCTGGTGCTTCTAAGCGTAAGAATATGCAAGAAAATATCAATTTTATAAATATGGTTTGTGATGCTTTTGATGAGGATATGTACGCTTTTACAAGAGTACGCCCAGCAATAGCAGTATTGAGAAAAGCCAGTTTTAAAAAAGTGTATGATGACAAGTATGTAAGACTAAAAAGGGGTAAAGAAAATGGGTAAATCAAAGGCACCTGAATACCAAACTACCACAACAAAAACAGGTGGTTTGTTCGGAGAATCTACAAGTGGTAAAACTGGTTCAGATTTTAAAGCAGAAAATTGGCAAACAAATATGGGCGGTTTAGGCTCTAATTTAATTAATCAATCATTGACTGGATTATCAAGTAATGACTATTCACAAGACCCTAATTTTCAAGTATATCAAGATAATTTTAATAGAGGTATGCAACAAGCATATGATACAAACGTATTAGGCAATCTTACAGATAGAGGTTTAATGCGTTCTAGTGGTTTACAAGCAGCTACAAACAGTTTTAATAACACAATGCAACAAGGTTTAGCTGATTTATATGACAGTTATTATAACAGACAACAAAATAATTTGAATAGTGCGTTAAATGCACAAAATACACTTTATGGTTGGATAACTGGATTAAATCAAGATGCAGCTAAGAACTCGCAAGCTGTAAGTGATTATAATATGAAAGCTTGGCAAGCAGAACAAGCACAAAAACAAGCTATGTTTAATAGTATTATGCAAACAGTTGGGGCGATTGCTGCAGCGCCAATGACTGGTGGAAGCTCTGTAGCTGGTTTAGTCGCAAGTAAAGCTCTTGGGGGTGGAAAATAATGGCTTTAATTGATTTTTTAAAAAACGTAGGCAATAAAGTAGGCAATATACAGTCAAAAGTAGGTAGTGCTTTAGGTGAAGCTTTAATTGGTAAGCAAGAGCCAATAGTTGATTATGTTGACATTAAAGGTGTTGATATTAATTCACCTGAATATCAAGAAAATGCACCAATTGCAGAAATAGGAGTTACAGAAGCTCCAAGAGTTGGCGGTTTATTAAATGATATTAGAAGCGGAGCTAAAGAAAACTTTGCTACTGGTTTTGCAGCTCCTAACTGGGAACAAACTGTTACACCAGACGGCAGAAAAAAGGGATTAGGCTACAGATTGGGTGAAGGTTTAGGCTCACTTGCTAGATTTGCAGAAAGCCCTTTAGGTAGAAGTTTGTTAATGGCTGGTATTGTCGGTGCTACTGGTGGTAGTGGTTTAGAAGCTTTAGGTTATGGTGCTAGTGCAGGTGTTGCTAATCAACAAAATAGAATGAAAGATGCAATGT
>CALDPN010000057.1 GCA_937911235.1 uncultured Bacteroidales bacterium | reverse complement strand
GTGATGCCAGATGAAGTGTACGAAATTCTTCAGTGCGTAAACCCTATGTGTATCACAAACAAACAAAATGTTACCACACATTTCCACATAGTTAATAAACAAGACCGCACTGTGAAATGTCACTATTGCGAAAGATATATTAAAGCAGAAGACTTAATTTTAAAATAATGCAAGAAAAAAATATTAGCCCTTCTGGCAAACTTCAATGGAAACCAGGCACACTTATCTACCCTCTTCCAGCCCTAATGGTAAGTTGTGGAGAAAATGAAGCCGAATATAACATCCTTACTGTAAGTTGGACTGGTACAATATGTTCAGACCCTGCTATGTGTTATATATCTGTGAGAAAATCACGTCATTCATATGATATTATCAAACGCAGTGGTTGCTTTGTACTAAACCTTACCACAGAATATATGGCATACGCCACAGACTGGTGCGGTGTGAGAAGTGGTAAAGACTACAATAAGTTTGCAGAAATGAAGCTTACAGCCGAAAAGGCACAAATGGTGAACGCTCCTATTATTAAAGAATCTCCACTAAATATAGAATGTGAAGTGGTAGAAGTAAAAGAATTAGGAACTCACGATATGTTTATTGCCAAAGTGGTAAACGTGCAAGCAGATGCTAAATACATAAATCCAGAAACAGACGCATTCGACCTAGAAGCTGCTAAACTTTTAGCCTATAGTCATGGTCAATATTATGGTTTAGGCCACAAAATAGGAAAATTCGGATGGTCAGTTCAAAAAAAGAAATAATATGAAAAAAGTATTTAGTTTAATCGCATTTTTATTTATTGCCACAGCAGCATTCTGCCAAATAGATGAAAAGTCTATGGAAATTTTAGACAAAATGTCTAACATCTACAAAAACTCTACTGGCACAGAACTAAGTTTAAAAATAGAACTTGAAGACGGTCAGAGTGGCACAGCAAACAGCATTAAAGGTACTTTAAAAACAAAAGGCAACGCCTTCGTTTTAGAAACATCAATGGCAAATATGACATTTGACGGCAAGTATCTTTATGTTTACAACAAACAAGCCAACGAGATTACCGTTTCTGCTCCTGCTCCAGAAGAAATTCAAGGAATGGACCCTACATCTATTTTAGGTGGTTATAAAAAAGGTTATAAAGTAATAGCACCTGAGTTTAAAACAGAAGGAAACAGAGAAATTGCAGTAGTGAGTCTTTTCCCAGAAAATATAGAAGACCCATTCTTTAAAACTTCAATTTCTGTAGATGCTAAAACCTACGAACCAGTTGGCGTGAGCACACACAACAAAAATGGTATGGTTAGTACCATAAATATTACTAAACTAAAAACAAACTTAAACTATACAGCATCAGACTTGGAATTTGATCTAAACAAATATCCAAAAGCTATGCTTATAGACCTTAGATAAAATATTATGAGTGTAATTAAATGTCTTATTCTAGGCACTGGTCCTGCAGGACTAACAGCTGCAATTTATGCATCTAGAGCCGGTTTAAACCCTGTGGTTTATGAAGGTATTCAACCTGGTGGTCAACTTACCACTACCACAGATATTGAAAACTTCCCAGGTTATCCAGAAGGCACTTCTGGTGTAGAAATGATGGAAGATATTAGAAAACAAGCGCTTCGTTTCGGAACAGAAATTCGCACAGGTATTGCTACCGAAGTAGATTTCTCTTGTTCTCCAAAAAAAGTGGTTATCGATGGCGAAACCACACTTGAAGCACACACAGTAATTATTGCCACTGGCGCATCTGCCAAATATCTAGGACTTCCAGACGAAGCAAGACTACGCGGTGCTGGTGTATCTGCTTGTGCCACATGTGATGGTTTCTTCTACAGAAAGAAAACTGTAGCCGTTGTAGGTGGTGGCGACCTTTTCAAAGGTACCGCCGTTGACGATCACCTTTGCATTGTAGGGATCGTTTCGGGATTCGCGTGGGTAATCGCTCATTATCCTAATGACGGAAAAGGTCTTGTCAATATCCTGAATCACGTTCAGAGATACACCGCCGCTTTTCTCGCCCTCAAATGTCAGAGTGGCATCCTTGCCCAGTCGGAACAGCAGAAAATCCTTCAGAGAATACTTAATATCTTCTTCGTTTTCCTCTGAACCATCTCCATCAGCAGCCATACGCTGCTTGGAGGACTTGCTTCCATCGGAGACAACTCTTTCTCGAATGTCAAGATCACCGCTGATGGTATGGTTCTGAAAATCAAATACCACGTCAAGCCCTGCAGCCTGCGCTTTATCCCTTGCAATAGAAAGCATATCTGCTGACCTGTCCACACCTATCATTTCGTATCCCCTGGAGGATAGTGGCAGGGTCATATTTCCCGTGCCACAGGCAAGATCGCATATAAGCTTCGGGACCTTTTCATATAAATCAAACAAATTCTCAATATAGTCTGCCCACTGGTTATAGTTTACGTCGCTGTTCATCAGCCCGTCGTAAAGAGCGGCAAATTTTGTATAACTGTTCATCTTCATCACCTTACTATATTTTAACATCCAAAACCCGGAATGTAAAGAATAATATTTCAGCATTAAGTAAAAAATATCGTGAAAAGATTACTAATATTGAGGA
>CALDPN010000056.1 GCA_937911235.1 uncultured Bacteroidales bacterium | reverse complement strand
TTTGAAAAACATAAAATTTTCTCTTGACAAAATCGAAAGATAATGTATAATAATTCTTGCGCTTAGCGAGATTGTGTAAGGGTAGCACAGCAGACTCTGACTCTGTTTGTGAGGGTTCGAATCCTTCTCTCGCTGCCACAAAGCTCTGATCGAAAGGTCAGAGCTTTTTCTTTTTTCCATTCTAGGTCCGTTACTCAAACCGTTTCGCCCCCTTAAGCTTTCATTTCTCCATCCTGTGAAGAAATGAATTTCAGCCAGGAATTCGATGGAGTCTGGGCGTGTGCATCGCTGTTACATGTGGAAAAGGACAAGCTTTCGGATGTGCTGAAACGAGTCTTTCTGAGCCTTAAGGAAAATGGAATCCTGTATGCATCATTCAAATACGGAACAGAAGAACGGGAAAAGGACGGAAGGTATTTCGTGGATCTGGATGAGGCAAGCGTACGAGAACTGCTGGAAATGGAAGGTATGTTCCATGTGCTGGAGTGTAAGCTGACGGGAGATGTGAGAGATGGTAGAGGAAATGAGATGTGGGTGAATGTAGTGGGGAGGAAGAAGTGTTAATGTGTCTTATTGTTTTTATATTTGTTTGTAATGATTTTTCTTATAATACCAATCGTGTATAATTTTATTTTTCAGATAATTAAACTATTATTTAAATAATATGAAATTCAAACATAGCGTACCAGTTCAATTAAGATTTAATGACGCAGACGCATTAGGTCATGTAAACAATTCAGTTTATTTTACATTTTACGATTTAGGAAAAACAGAATATTTCAAAGCTGTACGTGGCGGTGAAATTCCTAAAGAAGTAGATATTGTGGTGGCTCATGCAGAAGTTGATTTTATTGCGCCAGTGTTTCTAAACGACCAGATTGAAGTGCAAACCACAGTAAGTGAAATTGGGAATAAAAGTTTTGAGTTGATCCAACGTATCGTTGATACCAAAAATAATATCACAAAATGTTTTTGCAAAACAATCATGGTTGGCTTTGATGTAAAAACTAATACCTCAAAACCAATCTCTGACGAATGGCGTGAAGCAATCTCTGCATTTGAAGGAGTTGACTTTTCAAAAAAGCCAGAGTAAGTTTGTTGTAAACCTAGTACAATTGTCTAAATAAAATTATAAATACTATATCAATGCTATCCCAACCTACAGAACAAATAAAAAGAGAAGATGAAGAATCTCTTAAAAATTTTATGTTAATCATACGTAAATTGCGTAAAAGTTTATACTTCAAACGCAAGGAATTTGCCTGTATTATGGGTTTAAGGGATGATGTATATATAAAATTTGAAACTACAGGAAAAGCAGCTGCAACTACCTTATATAGATTGTATGTAGGACTTGCTAAACTGGGTGTAAATATGAATAAACTTCTTAGTTTGAAGAGTGTAGATGAATATGATATAAATGATTTAATGAGTTATGAAGACCGGGGTGTGGCAGTATTTCTCGCCATTGATACAAAAATTAATCTTAAACGATACAAACAAAGAAGAAAGGAAAATTTTGGACCTCCTTATCTCTTTGAGTGTGTTCCTGTTGGAGAAGCTATGTTTGATACCATAGAAAATGAAAGAAGGTATGGAAAAACTCCTATAGAGCCCAATGTATTTGAAGAGGAAAAGGACCCAATAAGAATAGAACAAGATTATTTAGATCTTTTTTTAACCAGAATGAAAAATAATGATTTAAAAAAGGAAAATCCGTATGAAGGAATTGACGGAGTAACAATCTTGAGCCATATTAATTTTACCACAGACAAATAAATAGTAAAAGCGAGCATTTACGGCTCGCTTTTTTGTTGTCTTATAGAATGGTTATATGCTACAATTTGCTATATTTTTTGTAAAATGTATATAATATAAATATAAAATGCTTATATTTGTGCATTCTATTAACAATTGGTAAAAATACATTAACAATAGTTAAAATGATTAAATATGAAAGAAAATGTGGATTTAAGCAAAGTAATGATGAGTCAAATTCCAATTACAGTGAAAGAATATATAGAGACTCAAGTGCCACAACAAGACAGGAAGTTAGCAACGCAAGCGGCATTGGAATGTTTACAGTTGGGTTATCCGATGAACTCTGGAGAGATTGCGAGACAGAGCAGAAAAATTTGCAGGGAAGGGAGAGCGACAGACTTATAGAATTGGCAAAGGAACATAATATATTCTTCTCGCTAAATGAATGTAAAAAGTTTGGCGAAAGGGTGAGGGAACGTTCTGGAGAAAGTGTTGTTTATTTTAATGAGGAGACAAAGAAATATACAAAATTGAAAGACCCATACGCAAAGGCGCCAATTAAAAATATTAGTGCTTACGATGCAATTTATGAGCCAATAATTCATAATCTTATATTTCCAAATGTAACTTATACCTTTATTGTATCAAAAAATAGAGTTGATAGAATAACTTAAGTTAAATAGTTTGACAGACAACACGATGCAAGCCAACTATTGATTCAATCAAACTTCCAACAACTCTATTACAATAATAGGATGGTATCAGTTTATAAATCCTAATAACTCAACAGCAGTACAATTCCGCTGACGTGAGTTATTAGAATCTGGATAAAAAGAATCCAAGGTTGATATACCAACAGCGAATCAATCTCGCTGACGTGATATATCTAAGCTTGAATTCTGATGCAAAGATAAATCTTACTTTTATACCGACCAAAAATAAACCAATACTTAATAAGTATCTATTTATATTTGATTGATTTTCAATGCTTTAATTTTTTAAATATTAAAACTTTAATATTTTTTAACAAATTAGAATTCTGTAATAGGAACAACATCTATTTTATAACCGTCTTTCGTAATAGTTCGCTTATCACTATTGGTAACTATGACAAGGTTTTGGCATTTTAATTCTCCTGCACATTCAATAATACTACCAACTTCACGTTTCTCGGTCTTTTGTTCGCTCATATCATAGCAGACTTGTATTAGGCGTTCTATACGAGTTCCATTGCGAAGAACAAAATCAACTTCCTTGTCGTTTCGTGACCTATAATAGAACATTGTCTTCTCAATATCGTATCCTCTACGAAGCAATTCAATGAACACCTGATTTTCAAGCAAATGTCCAAGATTGTCACTCAAAGAGAATGCCTTTGAAGTAATAAATCCATTGTCAACTACATATACTTTTCTAGGAGCTTTCTTCATCAGTTTTAGCTTATTGTTGTAACGTGAAAGATAAAAGAAAAGGTATGGTTCATGTAAGTAGTCCATATATTTTTTTGTGGTATTGACACTTGATAACCCAAGTTCTGTAGTTAGGTCTGAAGCACTTACATAATTACAAATATTAGAGACCAGATACATAGCAAGATTATTCAAATCTGTCACATTACGAACTTTGTGACGTTTTGCGACATCTTTCCATATAATAGAATCAAACAATGTATCAAGATAACTTTTAGTCAGTTGACGTGCAGCTACTGTTTCAGGATAACCACCATTCCTAAGATAATCGTCTCTCAAAACTAACGAGTCTGTTTCTTGTTCAGGCTTCAGCATTCGCAAATCCAATTTATTCCAATCATAGAATTCCTCAAGGCTAAATGGTAGCATCTCAATAGGAATATATTTACCAGTAAGTACAGTTGCCATTTCACTGCTAAGCATTCTAGCATTACTTCCTGTTATAACTAGATTCTTACCCATTCTATAGAGTTCACTAACCCATAAATCCCATGCATCTAGGTTTTGTACTTCATCTAATAAAATATATTCATAGTTAGGGTAGACATCTTCCAATAGTTTCATAACAAGGTTTGCGTCCCATTTTTCCAATAATGAGTTATTATCAAAATTTAGATAAGCAAAATTCTTATCTCTAAGCATCAATAATGCTTGGGTCGATTTACCAACTCGTCGTGGACCTGTTATCAATTTTATCAGATTACTGTTTAATGAGTCTGTATTTTGGTTTCTACGTGTTAAATAAGGACGTGACATTAAATTATCACGTTCTTTACGTTGGTTTAGAATCGTTGTTTTCATTTTATAACTTATTTATTTTGTACAAAAATAACTGTTTTTATTCAAAAAAACAATCTGTACTGCATAAAAAATATACTTTTTTATGCAGTACAGAGTAATTATTGCATAAAATAGAGAAAAATGAGCTAAATCTAAATTTAAAGGTGTCGAATTTGACACATTTTATAGAATAAAAAAATGTCTGAATTTGTTTCTAAACCACAGTCCAATTCCGTGGACGTTAGAAACTTATTCAGACATTACAAAAACTGATTTATTGAGCAACTGTTTAACACTGAATTCAGCACGGTACCTCTCAACAATCAGTTTATAAATCCTAATAACCCAACGGCGAACCAATCTCGCCGAGGTGAGTAATTAGAATCTGGATAAAAAGAATCCAAGGTTCGATATACCAACAGCGAATGACTCTCGCTGACGTGATATATCTAAGCTTGAATTCTGATGCAAAACTAATAGATATTTTTATACTAACCAAAAATAAAGTGGTACTTAATAAGTATCTATTTATATTTGATTGATATTCAATGATTTAACCTTTTAAATATTTGAATATTTAACATTCTTTAATAAATGATATATGCACATTTTTATATTTAGACGATTAGTCTCTAATATGTAGATTATTTTGTAACTTTGTATAGTCTAATAATGAGATGACACTATGAAACAGCAGAAAAAAAATATTAATTTTTCATTTTCTGACACAAAGATTTCAGAAAATAAATATTATTTCAACTTAGATGTTTATATATTTAAGGAAAATGACATTATAATTGCATATTGTCCATCATTGGATTTATCAGCTTGTGCAGAGGCATATAATGGTATAATGAGTGCATTTTATGAAAAATTGCAAATTTATTTAGAATATGCGATTGAAAATGACACTTTGCAAGATGACCTTTTACAATTTGGTTGGAAAATAAAGAATAACATTCAACCTCCTAAGTTAATACCTTGTTAAAAAATCATCAGTTTAATAAATTGGTCAATAGTAGTATTGATTTTGAGAGATTAATATTTCCTATTTTATTTACTGTGTAATATGAGAAATTAAAGTTTTAGACCACATAAAAAAAGCGAGCCGTAAAACTCGCTTTTTACTGTTTTATTGAATGTAACAACATCTATTTTATAACCTCTTTAAATTGTTCGCTAATCATTATAAATAACTGTTTTTATTCAAAAAACAACTTGTTTTGCATAAAATAGAGTAAAATAAACCTAATCTAAATTTAAAGATGTCGAATTCGACACCTTTTATACAAGAAAAAAGTCTGAATTCGTTTCTAAATATTTTAATTATGGCGTTCGCCATAATTAAGTGGAAATTCTGTAATTAATTCGCAATAACGTTGTAGTGTTAAAAGAAAAATTTTCTATTAAGAATAAAAATTAAGCAGAAATGGGAAATTTTGTCGATTAAGGAGCGGTTTTCTGGAAATTTTGTCGATTAAGGAGCGGTTTTCTGGAAATTTTGTCGATTAAGAGTTAAGCAAATACTTGATGAATAATAATTTAAGATTAATAAGTGAAATTTACCCTCAAAAGGTGGTAACATACCACCAAAAAAGGTGGTATTTAACACTTTTTTATTATATATTTGCGTAAGAAAATTATATTTTATTTATGAATACAAACTTTAAGGTCGGTGATAAAATTCTTGTTTCTCCATATCTTACTCATAAACAAGATTGGGAAGAAGGTATTATAATAGAAGTAGAATATAATACTATATTTAATGGATTTGTGATTTCTGTAGAAATGTCTGATGGTGATGTTTTCTTTCAGAGGGCAACTCCTGATTATTTTCAACCGCTTATCTCAAAGTAACAATCTGTTCCTTGTAGATCCTTATAATTAACGATATTAATTTCTCTAATTTTCATTATTAATATATTAAACACCCATAAGATATTTTCTAAAGTAATCAGGGTCTTCTCGTTGAAAAAAAGATTCTCCTGCAGATGTTTCTGCTGTTATGACAAATCCATGAAATGGATTTGGAACAATATCAACAATTACTCCTTCAACCCAATCAGGCTTGTGTGTAAGGTAAGGAGATAATAAAACTCTTTCTCCTAGTTTAAATTCTGTCTTCATAATAAATGCAAAAGAATCCAAGGGTCAATATACCAACCGCAGTCCAATTCCGCGGAGGTGATATATCTAGACTTGAATTCTGATGCAAAGATAAATCTTACTTTTATACAGACCAAAAATAAAGTGGTACTTAATAAGTATTACTTTATAAGTATATGATATTCAATGCTTTAATCTTTAAAATCTTTGGGTTTTTAATGTTTTTTAACAAACTTAATGTCTGCAATTTTTTTATAAGCACGTTACAGAATAAATTTTATTCCAGATTCTAATCTAATTTGTTAAAAATTACTAAATATTTTTATTTTATTTATGTAAAATGCTGAATATTAAGCCAATACAAACGGTTACTTAATAAGTATCTATTTATTTTTTGTTAGTATAAAAATTAAATCTAGTTTTGTGAGAAATGTTTAAATTATAAATAATGATAATTGAGGACTTAACAATATAAAATATGGAACAAAAGGTAGATTTAAGCAAAATAATGATGAGTCAAATCCCAATCACAGTAAAGGAATACATAGAAACTCAAGTGGAAGAAAAATACAGGAAATTAGCAACACAAGCTGCATTGGAATGTTTGCAGTTGGGGTATCCGATGAACTCAGGAGAGATAGAGAGGCAAGGGAGAAAAATATGCAGAGAGGGGAGAGCGACCGAATGGAAACAATGACACCACAAAACCAATTATGTCGACTACTTTGGACATACAAAATAGGTGTAAAGGATATATTAAAAACATTGTTAATTCTCAAAGAGGAAGAAGCAATACTAAATTTAATAATGAAGCTAACAAATTTCGCAATTAGAGAAAATTATAATCTTGAGAAGACACACTCAGAGTTTTATAAATTAGTGAGATTTGAATATATAGATAATATTAGCTAAGCACTTTTTAATGCTAGTCATATTGAAGATTATACAATGGCATTATTAATCTCAAATGCTATACTTGAAAAAGGATTTGACCAGGAAGTAGCTGTCGCAATAAATATTATAGTTAAAGATAGTAAATATGGACGCATTTTAATGTTGATATATTTATTAGAGAATACTCTAGATGAAAATGAATTAATCTCAAAAGCAGTAGAATGTGCTAAAGCTGAATTTGAATAACTAACTTAATAATATAACAGAAGATGAACAACTTACATTTAACCAAAGAAGCTCATAAAATGAGATTGGAAGAGGACAAAGCCAGAGTAATGAAAGAATTTCACCAAATGATGGAAGCAGAATTTTTGGAATACAAAGAAACGATGAAAAAACTTCAAGATCAGAAATAATAGACGAAGAAACATATTATGAGACAAGTAGGTGATTTAAAATTATATACTTTTGAAGAAGCAAAAGATATACATTTTGGAAAAATAGGAACTCCACGTAGAGATGAGCATGAAAAAAAAGTAGCTGATGCAATAATTCATCATATTCAAATCCATTAAAATTATCACGCAAATAGAAATATGTGATGAGAATAATATACTAATAGATAAATCTTCTAATTTAATTGACAATGGAGAATTTAACACCTCAAGAGGAATTATGCTATATGCTATGGCAAAGCAGAATAGGGATAAGAAAAGTGTTGATAGCAATGTTACATCAAAAAATACAAGAAGATGTGGAGAAGATGTTAAAACAAATAACAAACATAATAATAAAACAAGAAGGAGATTTTAATAAAATCAAAAACCAATATGAAAAATTAAATTTTTTCACTGATATTGAAAATTTAGATGAAGTTTTTGTAAATGCAGAATATATAAAAGCTAAAACTATACATTCTCTATTAATATATTCTCTTCTTGAAAAGAACTTTGAAAAAGAAGATATAATTGGAATTATTTATCCAATTATAAATAATGAACTTGCACAAAGGTCAATGATTTTAGAAGTTATTAATAATAATTATACTGTTGAAGAGTTGCTTAAATTATCAGCTTATATGCATGAAAATTATATTTTTGAATAACTAACTTTTAAATTAATAAATTCTGGATAGAAACGAACAAAAAGAAGTCTATGCAAATGCTATAATACCTACGCTTTTAGAAATTTAGAATATTGGTTTGATATATGTGGATTATTTCGTAAATTTGTAGAAGTAAGCAATTATGTTTATGAAAACACAACGTGAATATATAGATATTCTTAGTAAAAATACCAAGAAAATCCGTGAAGATTTTGGTATTAAATCATTGTGTATTTTTGGTTCTGTTGCTAGAAACGAGCAAAATGAAAATAGTGATGTAGACATTTGTGTTACAATGGAAGCAAATCCATTTCTAAGAATAAGACTTAAAGAATATTTAGAAAATATATTAGGTTCTCCTGTAGATGTAATAAGAGAGCATAATAATATGAATGATTACTTAAAACAACAAATACATAAAGATGCAATTTACATCTTCCAATAAAAATGAAGTCGCACTCGCAATATTAAATTAAATAGATGAAGCGATAGTACATCACTAAGAGAAATATAAGCCAACTGCACGTTGGTTTATATTTTTTACCCCGCTGTCCTATAATTAATATTATGTAAAGTAGAAAATATTAAGCCATACCCTACAAAATTAAGGTGCAAGAAATTTAATTCTTACACCTTATTTATATAATGTTCGTAACCTTACTACTGATGGTTTGTAATGAGTGGTCAAAACTGCACTTCTTCGTATGCTGAAATAGCATCGCGCCATTTTTGAGAAATTGGAATTGAGCAGTTGTTTTTGAAATCAAAGCCTACCATAATGGTTTTGCAACGGCATTTTACCACATTGTGTTTGGTGTCGATTATGCGTTGCATAAGCTCGAAACTCTTGTTGCCAATGTCTCTCACGGTGGTTTGCACGGCAATTTCATCAGTAAAATACACAGGCATAATAAAATCTACCTCTGCATGTGCCACAACTATGTCTATTTCGTCTGGGATAACTCCACCATTTATTGTCTTAAAATATTCGGTCTTACCTAAATCATAAAAACTAAAATATACCGAATTATTTACGTGGCCAAGTCCGTCTACATCATTAAATCTTAGTTGTACAGGCACACTGTGTTTGTATTCCATAATTTATTGTAGTTTATTTTAATCTTCTAAAACGCACTCTTTAAGGCCTGATTCTAAGGTTTTTTCTTTGGATGCACAGAAATATACTGTTGTACCTTTGCAGCAAAGTTCACCTGCTTTATTGTAGATTTCAGCCTCTAAATATGCAATGTTTCTTACGTGTTTTACAAGTCGAGCACGTATTGTAAGAGTGTTTTCTTTAATGTTTACTGGTTTTAGGTATTTCACCTCAAGACGTGAAGTTACGCCACTACATTGTAGTTTTCTAAATAGTACCCAACCGCATATTTCATCGATGATAAGTGACTGAATACCACCATGAAGCGTGTCAATCCAGCTTTGGTAGTTGTCTGTTGGTTCCCAAAAACTTACAATGTCTTCCCCATCTTCGTAGAACTCCATTTTTAGTCCTATTTCATTGTCTGGGCAACAACCAATGCAGTTGTAGCCTTCTATACCAATCCAAGGATTTTTAATTTTTTTCATGTTATTTTGGTTTTGTATTTTGCAGTTTAATGTTTGTACATTAATTTCTTTTAAACAAATTTTTAAATGAGAAATTTTCTTTTATTGTTTTTGTCTCTGTTTCTACAGGAAGCTGAATAATAGGAATATTTTTTTCTTCTCTTTCTGAACGGAATAGCACTTTAAGCGCAAATTGTGTTGAAAGAAGTGGCAAAAATGCCCTTCTGTGGTGTTTTTTTATCACAATTAGCTCAACATCGCTATTTGTAATGTATTCAGAAATAGCAGTACTTGCACTAGATTGTTCGTCGTAAACCAATGCTTTTGAAGAAATTTTTACAGAAGGATAAGCCTCTACAAGAGTGTTTACATATTGACCATCTGGTGCAATATTTTCGCTTTCTTTTACACTGTGGATTATCTCAAGTGACTTATTATCAATAGGAAAAATAGTAGACAAAAGGTCTATATGCTCCAAGTCGTGCATAGATTTAAGGCTAGAAGCGTATGCTATTTTATTTAATGTGGTAACATCGTCGCTTGAAAAAGACTCTGGAATTGCTAGCACAGGTCTTTCGGTAATTCTCATTACCTCTGAAGTAACACTACCAATAAGGTCTTGGATTTTCTTTTCGTTGGTGCGAGTACACATTACTATAAGAAATGCCTGTTGTTTTTCTGCATATTGTGCAATTTTGGTTTCAGGTACGCCTTTTTTCACAACGATACGGTATGAAACCTTATTAGGAACAGGGTTTAGTTTCTCTATAGTTGTTTTAATTTTTTCTGGGTCAAATTCGCTTTGACTTTCTTTTAAAACGTGTAGAAAAACAATCTCCTTACCTATCTTATGTGCAAGGTTAAACCCCACTCTTACTGCTTTAAATGCAGTTTCAGACATATCAAATGGGATTATTATATTTCCAAAATCAGATTTCATTTAGTAAAATTTTAAATGCGTTATACAAAATTACATTAATTTCAACACAATACAAAAAATATTTTAAAATTTTGTCTTGTACTTATAGAAAAACTCCCATGGGGTGTAAAAAAACTCCTAACTCCTAACTCCTAACTCCTAACTAATTACTATCTTTGCAGTTCAAAAAAATATTACGGCGATGACAGCAAATAAAGAACAAATAAAAGGAATTATTGACAGTTTCAATCTACCTGATTTTAGCAAAGCTACTATTAGAGAAATTGTAGGTATTGGCAAAAAAATTGAAGCTGAAACCGGCATGAAAGTGGCTCGTATGGAAATGGGTGTGCCAGGTGTACCTGCATCAGAAATTGGTGTAAATGCTGAAATTGAGGCACTTAAACGTGGTGTGGCGTCTGTTTACCCTACTCTAGAAGGCGAAAAAGAACTTAAAGAAGAATCTTCTCGTTTTATTAAAGCATTTATCGGTGTAGATGTGGCTCCAGAGTGTTGTGTGCCAGCTGTAGGTTCTATGAATGGCGTGTTTGCAGCGTTTACAGTATGTGGTCAATGCGATCCTAAAAAAGACACAGTGCTTTTCATCGACCCAGGTTTCCCTGTGCAAAAAATGCAACTTCAAGTATTAGGCTACAAATCTGAAAGCTTCGACGTATATGATTATCGTGGCGAAAAACTACAAGCAAAACTAGAAAGTTACTTAGAAAAAGGCAATATTTGCGCTATTATTTACTCAAATCCAAACAACCCTTCTTGGGTGTGCCTAACAGAACAAGAACTTGAGATAATTGGCTCTGCAGCAACAAAATATGATGCTATAGTTATAGAAGACCTTGCATATTTTGCAATGGACTTCCGCAAAGACCTAAGTCATCCATTCGAGGCTCCATATCAACCAACAGTGGCTCGCTATACCGATAATTATCTGCTTATGATTTCTGGTTCAAAAGCATTTAGTTATGCTGGTCAACGTATTGGTATTATTGCTATGTCTAACGGCATTTACAGAAGAAAATATGCTGGTTTAAAAGCTCGTTATGGTGTAGATGAATTTGGTAATGTGCTTATTAGTAGGGTTTTATATTGTCTTTCTGCAGGTGTTACCCACTCTACTCAATACGCTATGGCAGCCATGCTTAAAGCCGCAAACGACGGTGAGTTTAACTTCCTTGATAGCGTAAAAGTTTATGGTGAAAAAGCAGCTGTTTTAAAGAAATATTTCCTTGAAAATGGTTTCTATATTGTTTACGACAAAGACCTTGACGAAGAAATTGCAGACGGTTTCTACTTCACTGTGGGTTATCCAGGAATGACAGGTGTGGAACTTATGTATGAACTTCTTTTCTACGGAATTTCTGCTATAGCACTAGATACTACTGGTAGTAAACAACAAGGTTTACGTATTTGTACTTCTTTTGTTGACCCTGCAATGTATGACGAGATTGAAGAGAGAATTAAAGAGTTTCATAAAGACCACTAATGTAAAAATCATAATTTAAAGGTTAATTTTATTACAAATTTGTTACTAAAATTCCTTTAAAACTTATAAAATCTAAGATTTTGAAAGATAAATCTTAGATTTTTAGTATTTTATGGTTAAAAAACATAGTTTTATACACATTATTAAATTAAAAAGTTGTACCTTTGTACTCCTTAAAAAAATAAAAAAATTATGGCAAAGATTAAAGGTGCTGTAGTAGTTAATACCGAACGTTGTAAAGGTTGTGAGCTATGTGTTGTAGCTTGCCCACTAAAAGTATTGACTATGTCTAAGCAAGTGAATTCAAAAGGTTATCGTTACGCAGAAATGGCTAACGAAGATGAATGCATCGGTTGTGCAAGCTGTGGTATTGTTTGCCCTGATGGTTGTATTTCAGTTTATAAAGTAAAACTCGCATAATTATGAATGAAGAAGTAAGATTAATGAAAGGCAACGAAGCCTTAGCAGAAGCTGCTATTCGTTGCGGATGCGATGGTTATTTTGGTTATCCTATTACTCCACAATCTGAAGTAATGGAAACTTTAATGGCGCTTAAACCTTGGGAAACTACTGGTATGGTAGTGCTTCAAGCAGAAAGTGAAACCGCTTCTATTAACATGGTATATGCTGGTGCAGGTTGTGGTAAAAAAGTAATGACTTCTACCTCTAGTCCTGGTTTCAGCCTTATGCAAGAAGGTGTTTCTTATATAGCAGGTGCAGATATTCCTGCATTAGTGGTAAACGTGATGCGTGGTGGTCCAGGTCTTGGTACTATCCAACCTTCACAAGCAGACTATTTCCAAACTGTTAAAGGTGGTGGTCACGGCGACTATCGTCAAATCACATTAGCACCAAACAGTGTTCAAGAAATGGCAGATTTCGTGCCACTAGGTTTTGAACTTGCGTTTAAATACAATATTCTTACTGTGATTTTGGCTGACGGTCTTATCGGTCAAATGATGGAAAAAGTGGTTCTTCCTCCTTTCCAACCTCGCAGAACAGAAGAAGAAATTCGCAAAGAATGTCCATGGGCTTCTCTTGGTAAAACAGAAGATCGTGCACGCAACGTGATTACATCACTAGAACTTCAACCAGAACCAATGGAACGCAGAAACATTGCGCTTCAAGAAAAATATGCTACAATTGCAGAAAACGAAGTTCGTTTTGAAGAAATCGAAGCAGCAGATGCTGACTATCTATTCGTAGCATTTGGTTCTGCAGCTCGTATCTGCCAAAAAGCAGTGGAAATTGCTCGCGCACAAGGTATTAAAGTAGGTCTTCTACGTCCTATCACTTTATTCCCATTCCCAACTAAACGCATTCAAGAATCTCTATCTCACGTAAAAGGTATTCTTTCTGTAGAATACAACGCTGGTCAAATGATAGAAGATATTCGTTTAGCAGTGGAAGGAAAAGTTCCTGTAGAACACTTTGGTCGTATGGGTGGTATCGTTCCTACTCCAGATGAAGTAGTTGATGCCCTAAAAAGTAAAATTATAAAATAAACAGTCATGACAAAACAAGATATAATCAAACCAGAAAATTTGGTTTACTCAAAACCAAAACTTCTAAATGACAATACCATGCACTATTGTCCTGGTTGTAGTCACGGTGTGGTACATAAATTAATAGCAGAAGTGATTGAAGAAATGGGACTAACTGAAAACACTATCGGTGTTTCTCCTGTAGGTTGTGCCGTGTTTGCATACAACTACATTGATATCGACTGGCAAGAAGCTGCTCACGGTCGTGCGCCAGCTATTGCAACTGCTATCAAACGTCTATTACCAAACAAATTAGTTTTCACATACCAAGGTGACGGCGACTTAGCTGCTATCGGTACTGCAGAAACTATTCACGCTGTAAACCGTGGTGACAATTTAGCAATGATTTTCATCAACAACGGTATTTATGGTATGACAGGTGGTCAAATGGCTCCTACTACCCTAGAAGGTATGAAAACCGCTACTTGCCCATATGGTCGTGATT
>CALDPN010000055.1 GCA_937911235.1 uncultured Bacteroidales bacterium | reverse complement strand
TTCATATTTGATTACTTCGGCACGGATAAAGCCTTTTTCAAAGTCGGTGTGGATCACACCAGCACATTGAGGAGCTTTCCAACCACGGTGGAATGTCCAAGCACGCACTTCTTGCACACCTGCAGTGATGTAAGTTTGAAGGTCTAGAAGTTTGTATGCAGCCTTAATTAAACGTGCTACACCAGATTCTTTAAGACCAACTTCTTCAAGGAACATTTGGCGTTCTTCGTATGTTTCAAGCTCTGCAATATCAGCTTCGGTAGCAGCAGCTACAATTAGGATTTCAGCATTTTCGTCTTTCACAGCTTCACGCACAGCTTCCACGTATGCATTACCATTTACAGCACTAGCCTCGTCCACGTTGCACACATACATAACAGGTTTGTCTGTAAGAAGACAAAGGTCGCGCACAAGTTTGCGTTGTTCCTTATCTAGTTCTACTGTACGAGCAGATTTGCCTTGTTCAAGAGCTTCTTTATACATAGCATAAATAGTGTAAAGAGCCTTAGCATTTTTGTCGCCAGCATTAGCTTGTTTATATACTTTTTGAATACGTGAATCGATAGTTTCAAGGTCTTTAAGTTGAAGCTCCATATCGATGATTTCTTTGTCACGAACAGGGTCTACACTACCGTCTACGTGAGTTACATTTTCGTTGTCAAAACAACGTAAAACGTGCAGAATAGCATCTGTTTCACGAATGTTTGCCAAGAATTTATTACCCAAACCTTCACCTTTACTTGCACCTTTCACAAGACCTGCAATATCCACAATTTCCACTGTGGTAGGAACTATACGTTGAGGATTTATATGTTTTGCTAATTCATTTAATCTCTCATCTGGCACAGTAATCACGCCCACGTTTGGTTCAATAGTACAGAAAGGGAAGTTTGCTGCTTGTGCCTTAGCATTAGATAAACAATTGAAAAGAGTAGATTTTCCCACGTTAGGAAGGCCTACTATACCACATTGTAACGCCATAATTATAAAATTTATTAATTTAGTGGCAAAAGTACTAAAAAATAACTACTTTTGCCGTATATATAGCGAATATATTTACATGAATAAGACATCTAAGATAATACTAAGCGTTTCTATCATACTTATTTTGGGGCTTGGCGCACTCATTTATTTCCAATTTTCTAAAATTACCGAGGCGGAAAACCAACTTGTGGAACTTACCCAAGTAATGGAATTTGAAAAACAACAATCCATAGAAGAGTACGAAAAACTTGCTATGGAATATGAGGAATTTTATATAGAAACAAGCAACGACTCTCTGCTAAAACTTTTTGATGAAGAAAAACAAAAAGTGCAACAACTCCTACAAGAACTTAAAACTGTAAAGGCTACTAACGCACGCAGAATCAAGGAATTACAAAAAGAACTTGGCACTGTGCGTGGAGTGCTTAAGTCTTATATCTACAAAGTGGACTCTCTAAACACTGTAAACGACAACCTTAAAAAGGAAAACGTTAAGGTAAAAAAACAAATACAAGAGGCCAACGAAATTGCTCGCCTACTTGAAGAAAAAACCAACGAACTTGATGCCAAAATAAACCTTGCATCAATACTTGAAGCAGACGAAATTCAGATTAAAACCCTAAACAAAAAAGGTAAAGTAACAAAGTCTCTAAAAAGAATTACCAATATAGAAATCTGTTTCCAAGTATTAAGAAATATTACTGCAGAAAGAGGTTATAAAACTATTTATATTCGCATAGCTGACGCAAACGGCGAGGTGTTATATACAGAAGAAAATACCTTTGAATTTGAAGGTAAACAACTTATCTACTCTGCTAAAAAAGAAATAGAATATAATGGCGAAGACACCCCTGTATGTATGTATTACAAGGTAACAAACCCACTACAAACAGGATCTTACTCTATTGCTATTTTTGCTGATGGCAACTTAATTGGTACCACAGGATTTGTTTTAAAATAATATGAGCAGTATATATTTGCATATTCCATTCTGCAAAAAACGTTGCGCATATTGTAATTTCTTTTCCACCACTCTGCTCGAAAAACAAGAGCAATATGTGGGGGCCCTACTCAAAGAAATAGAGCTTAGAAAAGACTATATTTCAAACCCCACTACTATTTACTTAGGAGGTGGCACTCCTTCTACCCTATCCCACGCTTTATTAGACAAAATTTTCACTGCCCTTGATAAGAATTTCAACCTATCATCTGTAGAGGAAGTTACCATAGAATGTAATCCAGACGACCTAAACAAAGACTATATAAAAGGTCTTAGAAGCCTTCCTATTAATAGGCTCAGCATGGGCATTCAAACATTTTCTGAAGAAGAACTTAATGTACTTGGCCGCCGCCACAGTGCCTCAAATGCAGTAAAAGCAGTGGAAGATGTTTACAGTAGTGGCATAGAAAATATTAGCATAGACCTAATGTATGCCCTGCCAAATCAAACCCTTAAAACTTGGGAAGAAAACCTCGATAAAGCACTAAATTTGCCTATTTCGCATATATCGGCATATCACCTTAGTTATGAAGAAGACACCCCACTCTACAAACTAAGAAACCTTGCTTTCGACGAAGAAAAAAGCCTTGAATTTTTTAATATTTTAAGAGAAAAAACAGCCGAAAAAGGCTTTGAACACTACGAAATTTCAAACTGGGCAAAAGACGGTAAATATTCAAAACACAACACTGCCTACTGGCAAAACAAACCATATTTAGGCATTGGTGCAGGTGCTCACTCATTTAACTTAAAGGAAAGAAGATGGAATTTTTCGTCACTAAGTGAATATATAAACGGGGTTCTTTCTGCCGAAGAATATTCAGAAAACGAAATTTTAACCTCAGAAGATAAATACAACGACCTTATTATCACTGCACTCAGAACTAAATGGGGCTTGGATATAAATCTTATTGAGCCTAAGTTTTTAAAACATTTCCACACCGAAGCAGAGAAATTTATTAAAGAAAACCACCTTCAAATCACTCCAGAAGGCAAAGCCATACTCACCCACTCTGGTATTTTTATTTCGGATTATATAATGCGAGAATTAATTGTTGGAGCTTAAAAAAATTTTTATTCAACTCCATAGAAAATTTTAATTATCTTTGCAACGAGAATAAAGCTACATTTTATTAATTAAACCTACACGTTTTGTACCCCAAACAAAATGTGTGTTAAATGTATGTTTTATTTTATGACAGAAAAAGAAAAAATTCATCGCATTGCCATTAGTTTATTAAAAAAAATAAACTTCAGCAACCTTCAAGAAATCTTCAATTATCTAGACTCTGTAGAAGATTTTTTTCATCTCGACAAAGCACTACTTAGTGAAATACCAAACGTAAATTCACCTTTTATAGATGAATATAAAACTCAAATTCCTATTTGTCTTGAAAAGGCAAAATACGAACTTGAATATATAGAAAAAAACAATATTCAAATTCATTTTTTCACCGACGAAAGCTTTCCTAAGCGCCTATTGGAGTGTCCAGACTGCCCAAAACTTCTTTACTCAAAAGGTATTGCCGACTTCAATAAACACAAATTTATAGGCATTGTTGGCACCAGAAAAGCCACAGATTATGGTAAAAATATTTGTCATAAGATAGTATCAGATCTAGCAAAAACACAACCAAATTTATGCATTGTGAGTGGTTTGGCATACGGCATAGATATTTGTGCCCATAGAGCAGCACTCGAAAGTAATATTCCAACCATTGGCGTTATAGCTGGTGGCTACGACTTTTTCTACCCAAAAGCACATTATAACACTTCACTTGCAATGCAAAAAAACGGTGCTGTTATTACAGAATTTACTCACGAAATGCACCCCGAACCATTCAATTTTGTACAAAGAAATAGAATAATTGCAGGTATGAGCGATGGTGTAATTGTAATAGAAAGTGCCGAAAAAGGTGGTAGTTTAATTACTGCAGAGCTCGCCCACTCCTACAATAGAGATGTGATGGCAGTGCCAGGCAGAACCATTGATACTTCTTCTGTGGGCTGCAATAGCATTATAAAATTCAATAAAGCATCACTGGTAGAAAATGCCAAAGATGTGGAAAGAATAATGTGCTGGGAAAATAATATTAAACAAGTGGAACTGTTTCCTGTGCTTTCTCAAAAAGAATCTATTATTGTAGATATAATAAAAGAAAAAGGCACAATTCATGTTGATAACATTTCTCAACTTTCGGGTATCAAAATATCTGAGCTATCTGTGCTTTTACTAAATTTGGAGTTCAGTAATGTAATAAGAAATATTCCCGGAAACCAATATATGTTATATTAATTAGAAGTTAAATAATAAAGGAGCTTATTTTTATATTGCTGCAACGAAAAAATAGCAACTTAAAGTGATATAAAAAAACAAAAGGTGTTCACTCTTGAACACCTACTTGCTAACCTTAAAATCAAATACTATGAAAAAATCACAATGCAAATGTAAAGGTATTTTTGTTACCAAATATATTATTACACAATTATTTACCTAATTTAAAGAATTTTTTCACTGCTATCGTTTGCATTATTACAAAGCTGTTACAATTTGTAACAATCTTGGTTTTTAATTGTTCATAACTCAACTATAAAAAATGAAAAATAAATTTGGAGAATTCATTTTTCCACTTGTATATACAAGAATTTTAGTACCCAAAATTTTAAGCCATTTATTTTACATCAACTATTAAACACAAATATTTACAGTTTTTTGATGTTTGTACGAAAAAAATTATCTACATTTGTAGTTATTAACAGGTTGTTGATAACTATCATAAATATAAGATTATTAGAATATTAGGGTGTTCATATTTTGTTAATATAGTGAAGTTTTATCTTAATAACTTAAAAAACAAATTTTTAGGGGATTTTTTACTAACATATTAACAATACTTATTCCTCTTATATTTTTATCTTATTTTAATTTATGATTTTAAAGAATAAAGTTATAGGAAATCAAAAATGTTGATAACATGAATTACGTTGAAGAAATTAAAAAACTGAAGGCTGAAAAAAATGCAGTGATTATGGCTCACTATTATCAATCTGCAGACATTCAGGATATAGCAGATTATATAGGTGACAGTTTGGCGTTAGCACAATGGGCAGCGAAAACAGACGCAGACATTATTGTAATGTGTGGCGTGCATTTTATGGGTGAAACTGCAAAAATACTTTCACCAGATAAAAAAGTATTGGTGCCAGATATGAATGCTGGTTGTTCACTTGCCGATAGTTGTCCTGCCGATGAGTTTGCAGAATTTGTGAGCAAATATCCAGATCATACTGTAATATCATATGTAAATACTACAGCTGCTGTGAAAGCACATACCGATGTGGTGGTAACATCTACAAATGCTAAAAAAATAGTAGATAGTTTCCCAATGGATGCAAAAATCATCTTTGGCCCAGATAAAAACTTAGGTGGTTATATAAATGCGGTTACAGGCAGAAATATGATACTTTGGAATGGTTGTTGCCATGTACATAGCCAATTCTCTATAGAAAAACTAAAAGAACTTAAGGCTCAGTACCCAGAAGCAGAAGTGCTAGCTCACCCAGAATGTAAAAAAGAATTGTTGGATTTAGCAGATTTTATAGGTTCTACAGCTGCTCTTTTATCATATTCTGGTAAATCTGATAAAACCCAATTTATTGTGGCCACAGAGAGCGGTATTCTGCACCAAATGAAAAAAGATTATCCAAGTAAAACATTTATACCAGTGCCTCCAGAAACAGGAAACTGCGCATGCAACGAATGTAATTATATGCGTATGAATACTATGGAGAAACTATATAATTGTTTGAAAAACGAATCTCCAGAAATTGTAGTAGAAAAGGAAGTGGCAGAAAAAGCTGTTCGTCCTATTATAAAGATGTTAGAAATGAGTAATTAATTACCATTTCCAGTTTAGGAGTAAATGAAAATCGGTCTTGTTTGGACCAGAAATTTCTTCATTTCCACTACCTATCACATTTCTATCTAAGTAGAAGGTATTAGATACTTTAAAACAAAGCTGTAAGTTTTTGAATATCTTATAGTTAAAGTTAAAAAAGAATCTAATACCTTTTCCATTATATTGATTTGAAGAAAAAGCATAAAGTACGTCATTTTCATAACTATAAAGCCTATTTTCGTAGGTTTCAGCATCGAAAAAAGCAAGTCTAAGTATAAAATTTATCTTACTCCATTTCCATCCAATGTCTTGATAAAGCAAGTATCCATTACTCCCCTTTTCGTTTCCATACTTATAATAATTATACAAAACACCAGACTTAAACACTGCTCCATTTATAAAATTTCCATTATAAATTACTTGCACGCTGTGCTTAAAAAAGGCATGAGTTGGTCTTATATGTTCTTTTGAATCTGTATCATCTTTTTCGGCACTATTAAAACTATATTTAATATTAAGTAGGTGATTTTCAGCTATATTATAAGAGAAAAGAGTATTTATTTTATACCCCACAGAAGGCTTGCTAATAAGGTATTTTTCTTCCATTAAAAATGCAAAATCTGCACTATTATACCATTTCCATTTTTCATTTATATTCCAAAGAAAAGCCCAAAGAATACCTGTTTCACCACTATTTTCTTTAAAGCTATAAGCATTGGCAAAACTACTACTATACCCTTTTCCATAATATCTAATCATAATGTTTGAAGAAATATTATGCTCTGTACTAAAATAAAAATTGTGAAGTGTGGCTATATTTCCTTTTTTATCTACAGCTACCTCCCCTGCCAAACCATAGTTTTTAATATGAAATCGATAATCAAGTCCAAAGTTTAAATTTGTGGAATCATACACAGCAGAAAGTCCTATTTTACCAAAATGGAACCTATAATTAATGTTGCCACCAGTGGCAAATTTATATCCAGAAAACTTCTTTTTTATCTCATTTTCTGTTCTGTGATAGCCATTTGCACTATCTAAATAATTAAAAGAACCAAACAATGAAATATTTAGTTTATCAAATTCCATAGTGGTAGCTATACCTCTAAAAAAGTTTGTTTCAGTATTTGAAGTGTATTTGCTTATCTTATCTGTGCGCTGAATAAATTGTTCCACACTAGTTGCAGTGCCATAAAAAGCACTAGAGTTAAACACCAAACCTTGACCAAAATTCATCTTAAAATCGCCAAGAATAATAGTTTTAAATTTCCACAGATTATTTATCATAAAATGGGCAGAATAAAAGTCGAAACCTTGATTATTTTTAAAGTCAAAAGGCTCGCCATAGTCCTTTTCCATGGTTACACCAAGTGAAATATTTTTATCGGTTAATTTATATTTTAAATATCCTGCCCATGGCTTACCTAAATATTTATTTTCTATAAAACCCTTTTTTTCTTGAAGGGTGTAATCTATCATATTTATAAGCTGATGATCAGCATTTTGAAATGATTTTTTAAATGAAAATTTATCTTCATCTTTTGGTTTTACCTCCACAAATGGATAAAACATTTTTACAGTTTTATTATCCCAACCATCTATTAAAGTAAGCTCATAAATGCTCAAAAATTCTTTATAATCAAACCTATATTCAAGAAGGTTTTCTATTTGTTTTGAAGATAAAAAACTAAACTCTTCTAGTTCTTCTCTTGTGGCAGTATTAAGGTTTATTTTTTCGGTAGATTTTTCGTTCCAAATCTCGAGAAGTTCTTCTCTAGAAGTTTCATCTTCTGCATCAAATGCATAGTTTTCAAGCCAAGAGTTGAAGTCTTGGTCGGCATGTACAGTATTTATGCACAATAGTAATAATATAAAAATCAAAAACCTCTTCATACTACCATTTATAAGATATTCCTACAGAAGAAGTTAGCCCAAGTTTAAAGTTGTACTGAGCACCAATATCTATACAAAATCCGTTTAGATTTATACCTAATCCAAGACAAGGAGAAATCTCTTTACTAGCATAAATTCCTATTCTCATTCCCACTTGTTTCACAAAGAAATATTGAAGTCCAATACTTGCAGTAAAATTTTCTTTAAGCGTGAGCGATGCTTCGGCAGTAATAAAAAGTAGTTCTGTAAACTGATATTTTAACCCTAAAAAGAAGATTGTGGGCACATCAAATTTAGATTCTTCTACTTTAAATTTAGAAAAAGAAAGATTATATATAGAAAAACCTAAACTTAAGTTTTTTATGGGAAAAACCATTATACCAATGTTTAGGCAAGCCATATTGTGCCAGGCACCAGTATAATACCATCCAAGATATTCCACACCAATACCCACAGAAATATAAGGTAAAAAAAGTCGCGAAAAATTTACGCTAGCACTCATTTCGCCATAGTCTGTAAAACCATGATGACACACATCTGCCGAGAATGATAGAGTGGGGTGTGAATAAACAAAAGATAGATTTTCTAGTCCAATTTCAGGACAAAGAAATTTGTTGTGATAAAACGTGCTAATACTACTTTTACCACACGAAATAGTTGCTGGATTTACGCTTTTATATTCGTCGGTTAAAACAGAAGAAATATTACCAAGAGAAAGTGAAACAGGACCTACATATTTGCCATATTGGAAGGCAAAACTTAAAGTAGATAAAATAAAAAATGCAGATAAAAGTACAGTCTTTTTCATCGTAAGAATAATTAATAAAAAGGTGGTATGGCAAAAGTATATAAAATTTTTCTTTATACAATATTATTTTATAAATTTGTGCTAGTATGAATTATACAAAATATGTAATCATATCATTTTTAGTGTTTTTGAGTGTGTTTAGTGCTTCTTTATGTGGGGCAGCGGTGCCTACTTATAGCGAAAAACTAGATGGTTATCTATTAAACTCAGAAATTTATAGGGGAGATACAATAGGTAGTATTTATCTTCCAGAGGTGCCTATATACCCACCAATGAAGTTTAAAAATAAAAAGACTGAAAAATTTTATTGGAAAACCGTGCGCGATGTAAAAAAGGTGTATCCTTATATGAAATTTATAGGTACAGAATATTAATAAAGAAATATCGGATTACACATTAACACAAAAATGGTTGTTAGAATTAAAAGAAAAAATACATGAAAATGTATGAAAAACAATTACTCGACGAGTACAAACCAGTGATGAAAACTTTCACACTTTCGCAAGGTAAAATGCTTATAAAACTTATAGATAGGGAGTTGGAGGAAACCTCATATGATATTATTAAACAATTTAGAGGTGGTTTTGTGGCATGGTGGTGGCAACTCTTTGCCAAAATGCTCGGTGCCGACCTCAAAGACGACTTCGACGCCACCGAAAAAGAAAAAGACCGCATCATCGAAAGGGTGATCACACTGTATGAGGCAGGGGTGCTGTGAAAATAAGTGTAAATTCTGGTAAAAATCAAGAAAAATCAATTTTTTTGAAAAAAAAGTGCGAAAAGTTTTGGTGGTTTAAAAATTGTCCCTATCTTTGCACTCAGTTTTGCGGCTGTGGCGTAATTGGTAGCCGCGCCAGACTTAGGATCTGGTGCCGAGAGGCGTGGGGGTTCGAGTCCCTTCAGCCGCACAAAGGTAATCATCCGCTACTTCTAGAAGTAGCGGTTTTTTTTATTTAATAAATTTTTAAACTATGAGTGTTATCCAAAACAACATCGATCTTGTAAATGCTACTCTTACAGTGAAAGTTAGCAACCAAGATTACGCAGAAAAGTATGACAAAGCGTTGAAAATCGCTCGTAAAAAAATTAACGTACCAGGTTTCCGTGTAGGTATGGCTCCAATGGGTATGGTTAAAAAAATGTATGGTCCAACTATTCTTGTTGACGAAATTAACAAAATAGTTTCTGAAGAGCTTTACAACTATATCAACGAAAATAAACTAAATATCTTAGGTGAACCTCTTCCAAACGAAGGTTCTAAAGTAGATGCATTCAACGAAGGCGACGATTTCGAATTTGTATTCGACATTGCTCTAGCTCCAGAATTTAAAGTTGAATGGAACTCTGCAAAACTTCCTTTCTATAGCATCGACGTAGACGCTGCTTTAATCGACAAACAAGTTGACGCTTATCGTGGTCGTTTTGGTAAATATGTACCAGCTGAAAAAGTAGAAGAAAAAGACGTAATCAAAGGTGAATTAGTAGAGCTTAACGCAGACGGTTCTGTTAAAGAAGGTGGCGTGAAAGTTGAAAAAGCTATCCTTAGCCCAGGTTACATGAAAGATGCTGACGAAAAAGCTAAAGCTCTAGACAAAGCTGTAGGCGAAAGCTTCATCTTCAACCCAGCAAAAGCATTCGTAAACGAAAACGAAATTGCTTCTCTTCTTCAACTTAAAAAAGAAGAAGCTAAAGAATTTGCTGCAGACTGCCAATTCACAATTTCTGAAATCACACGTTTTGCTCACGCAGAACTTGACCAAGAATTATTCGACGCAGCATTTGGTTCTGGCGCAGTTAGCTCTGCAGACGAGTTCCGTGCAAAAGTTAAAGCTGGTCTTGAAGAACAATTCGTAGGTGATAGCGACATTAAACTTTCTATCGACTCTCGCGAATGGGTTCTTGCTCAACTAAAAGACGTACAATTTGCTGACGAATTCCTAAAACGTTGGTTAAAAGCTACAAACAAAGAAATGACAGAATCTTCTATCGAAGCTGAATATCCAAAAATGATTGAAGACCTTAAATGGCAAATGGCTAAAGACCAACTGCTTAAAGAAGCTGAAATCAAAGTTGATAGAGCCGACATCGAAGCTGCTGCTCGCTCTGCTGCTAAAATGCAATTTATCCAATACGGCATGCTAAACGTACCAGAAGACATCCTTGACAACTACGTTACAGAAATGCTTAAAGATAAAAACGGCTTACGCAATGCATCAGACCAAGCATTAAATGCTAAATTCATTGCTGCTGTGAAAGAAAGAGCAACTTTAGAAAACAAAACAGTTTCATTCGAAGAATTCAACAAGTTCTTTCAATAAATAATTTCTAAATAGAATAAAAAAAGGCAGAACTATTTTGTGTTCTGCCTTTTTTTTGTATAACTTTGTTAAAAGTTAGGAATTAGGAGTTAGGAGTGAGGAGTTAACTAGTAGAGATTTTATTTTAGATTATAATTGAAACAACAATAAACAATATATTTTATGAACGATTTTAGAAAATATGCTACTAAACATTTAGGGTTAAATAGTTTAGCCTTAGATAAATACATGGATGTAACTAGCAGCTATATTTCTCCTACAATTATTGAGGAGCGTCAGTTAAATGTGGCACAAATGGATGTATTCTCTCGTCTTATGATGGATAGAATCATCTTCCTTGGTACACAAATCGACGACTACACTGCAAATGTAATCCAAGCACAACTTCTTTATTTAGATTCTGCAGACCCAGGTAAAGATATTTCTATCTACTTAAATTCTCCTGGTGGTTCTGTGTATGCAGGTCTTGGTATTTATGATACTATGCAGTTTATCTCTAGCGACGTGGCTACTATCTGTACTGGTATGGCAGCATCTATGGCAGCAGTGCTACTTACTGCTGGTGCAAAAGGTAAACGTTCTGCGCTTCAACACTCTCGCGTAATGATTCACCAACCAATGGGTGGTGCTCAAGGTCAGGCTTCTGAAATTGAAATTCACGCTCGTGAAATTCTGCGCGTTCGCGAAGAAATGAACGGCGTACTTGCTAAGCATACCGGTCAAAGCATCGAAAAGATTGCTCATGATACCGATCGTGACTACTTCCTGACTAGCCGTGAAGCTATGGAATATGGCTTGATTGACAAGGTTTTGGAACGTCACGAAGCTGCAAAATAAGGTACATTTAAGGAGATAGCCCATGGATAATAAGGGTAACAATGACCGCACTTGTTCTTTTTGCGGTAAACGTGAAAGTCAAGTTCGCAGTTTGATTGCGGGTCGCGGTGTTTATATCTGTGACGAGTGTGTCGATTATTGCGTAGAGATGCTTGAGGAAGAAAAACAAAAAGCAGCTGCTGAAAGCATGCCCTCTGCTGGCGAGCTGCCCACTCCTAAAGAAATCAAAGAGATTCTTGATGAATATGTAGTTGGTCAAGAGGAAGCTAAGAAAACCTTGGCAGTTGCTGTTTACAACCACTACAAACGCATCAATTATGAAATGCAAAATCCTGAAGAAGAACGTGTTGTGGAATTGCAAAAATCCAATATTTTGATGCTTGGTCCTACCGGTAGCGGTAAAACCTTGCTTGCTCAAACTTTGGCTAGAATTCTGCAAGTTCCTTTCGCCATGGCAGATGCTACTACTTTGACTGAAGCTGGCTATGTTGGCGAAGACGTGGAGAACATTCTTCTGAAGCTTATTCAAAACGCTGATTACGATATTGAAGCTGCTCAACGCGGTATTGTCTATATCGATGAAATTGATAAAATCTCCCGTAAATCTGAAAATGTTTCCATCACCCGTGATGTTTCCGGTGAAGGCGTACAACAAGCACTTCTGAAAATTTTGGAAGGTACTGTTGCTAGCGTTCCGCCTAAAGGTGGTCGCAAACATCCTCACCAAGAGTTCATCACCATTGATACTACTAACATTTTGTTTATCTGTGGCGGTGCTTTTGCAGGCTTGGAAAACATTATCAATGCACGTGTTGGTAAAAAGAACTTGGGCTTTGGTGCAGACATTCAAAAGAAAGCGGAAGTTAATAACAACGAAATCTTCGCTAAGGTTTTGCCTGAAGATTTGATGAAATTCGGTTTGATTCCTGAATTTGCAGGACGCTTGCCCGTTGTTGTTACCTTGAATAGTTTGGATAAGGAAGCGTTGGTACGTATTTTGTGCGAACCGCGCAATGCTTTGATTAAGCAATATCAGCATTTCCTTGCGATGGATGGTGTGGAATTGGAATTTGAAGATGGTGCTTTGACTGCAATCGCAGAAGAAGCATTGAAGCGTAACGCTGGTGCTCGTGGCTTGCGTGCCATCATCGAGTCCATCATGCGCAATGTTATGTATGAAGTTCCGTCCCGTGACGATGTTGTTAAATGCATCGTTACTGAAGATACTGTACGTCAACATGCTGAACCACAGATGATTATTGAGTAAAAGAATAAAAGGGGGAAGGGCTTTGCCTTTCTCCCTTATTTCCGTATAAAGGAGGGATAGCTTATGAACGAAGAAATCATTACTTTACCGCTGTTAGCACTGCGTGGCATGATGGTTTTCCCCGGTATGATCATCAATCTTGATGTTGGCCGTGAAAAATCTATCGCTGCAGTAGAAGCTGCCATGGAAGGTAACCGTCGTTTACTTTTGACTACTCAAAAGGATGCGGCTCTTACTGATGTTCAACCCGATGATTTGTATAAATTTGGTTCTTTGGCAGAGGTAAAGCAATTATTGAAATTGCCTAATGGTGCTATCCGCATTTTAGTAGAAGGCTTAGAACGTGTAGAATACGTTTCCATTACCGATAGCGCAACTGAAAAAGTTTATTTTGCAGGTCACGCTCGCATTTTGGAACCTGTACTGGGTTACGAAGTGGAAGTGGAAGCGTTGCGCCGTATGCTCATCGAATCTTTTGAGCAATGGGTACTGGTAACTAAAAAAGTTAATAGCGAAGTATTGCAAGCCCTTAAAGGTCAACCTGACCCCGGTCGTGTTACTGATATGATTGCAGGCTATTTGACCGTTGCCATGGAAGAAAAGCAACAGCTTTTGGAATTGGCAAATGTGCAAAAGCGTATGCATAAGCTGTACGAGCTTTTGAGCAAGGAACTGGAAATCGCAGGCCTTGAAAAAAATATTGCTCAAGAAGTGCGCAAGCAAATTGAGCGTAATCAAAAAGAATATTATCTGCGCGAACAAATCAAAGCCATCAACAAAGAACTTGGTGAAGGCGATGAGCTGAAAGCGGAGATTGAAGAATATAGAAAGCAAATGGCAGGCTTAGAGCTGCCTGAAGCTGTTGTAACTAAAATTGAAAAAGAATTGGATAGACTTTACAAAATGCCTCCCATGATGGCAGAGGGTGCAGTAATTCGCAATTACTTGGATGCACTTTTGGCACTTCCTTGGGGCAAGTTTAACCAAGATAATTTCGATTTGAAACGTGCTGAAGATGTTCTGGAAAAAGACCACTACGGTTTGAAAAAGGTTAAAGAACGTATTTTGGAGTTCTTGGCAGTTCGTGCGTTGACTCAAGATACCAAAGGCCCCATTCTTTGCTTGGTTGGTCC
>CALDPN010000054.1 GCA_937911235.1 uncultured Bacteroidales bacterium | reverse complement strand
AGCGTTGACGTAAACCGCCGCCGCATCAACTGTGTTGCAGAAAAGGGTTGCATTTTCGGCGTTTTCGGTGATGATCGCTTCGCTGTGTCCCGTGCCGTGGATATTTATATGGGAGATTGCTTCTTCCACATTTTCAACCACCTTCACCAATCTGGCAAACAACTTATCCTTACTTGCGATAAGAAGCCTGCAGACCTAGAAGGTATGGAAGACAGACTTCTAAGCCGTTTTAAATGGGGTCTTTCTGCAGAGATTGAATCTCCTAGCCTTGAAACACGTAAAGCTATCTTAAAGATGAAATCTGAAAGAGATGGCCTACAACTTCCAGAAGATGTAATAAATTATATAGCAGAAACAGTTACAGACAACATTCGTAACCTAGAAGGTAGCATCGTGTCTTTAATTGCTTATTCTACTGTATATCAACAACCTATCGACATAAACCTAGCTCATAAAGTAGTTAGCAATATAGTTCATATTGAAGAAAAAGAACAAACAGTTAAATCTATCAGAGATTTAGTTTGCAACTCACTAAATATAACTGTAGAAAACTTGAGTTCTAACTCTAGAAAACGTGAAATCGTACAAGCGCGCCAAATAGCAATGTATTTTGCTAAAAAATATACCAAAGATTCACTTACAAACATTGGTAATGTAATTGGCAATAGAAACCACGCTACTGTGCTTCACGCTTGCAAAACAGTACAAGACCTAATCGAAACCGACAAAGGTTTCCGTCGTACTATAGAAGAAATAGAAAATCAACTAAATAGTTAATTTTATGATTTATAAATTTATTTTGGTTTCTGATGAAGAACCAGATTTCATGAGAGAGATTTCAATTAGTTCTGATGCAAACTTCCAAGAACTACATGAAGCCATTTTAGATTCAGTAAATTATGAAGGTGGTGCCATTACTTCTTTCTTCATCTGCAACGATGATTGGGAAAAAGAGCAAGAAATTACTCTAATTGAAATGGACACAGACTCAGATGTAGATTCATACGTAATGAATGAAACAATTATTGGTGATTTAGTTACAGATGAGCACCAAAAACTACTTTACGTATTCGATTACCTTACAGATAGAGCTTTCTTTATAGAACTTAAAGAAATTGAATTTGGCAAAGATATTGATGCAGCAGAATGTACCGCTTCACTTGGTGCTGCTCCTATGCAATACGTGCTTGAAGATATTGAAGATATTTTAGAACCAAAAGCAAAAGGTAAAAAAGCTGCAATTTCTGAATTTGACGACGAAAATTTCTACGGCGACGAAGGCTTCAACGAAGACGAATTTGACGACGAAAGCTTTAGCGATTTAAGCTTCGACGACGATATTAACTCATATTAATGAAGAAATTAATAGTATTATTGGGTCCTACTGGCGTGGGCAAAACAGCACTTAGCATAGAAATTGCCCAACGCTATGGTTGCCCTATAATTTCTTCAGACTCCAGACAAATCTACAAAGGCATAGAAATAGGCACTGCTGCCCCTACTTTAGAAGAACAATCTAAAGTAAAACACTATTTCGTAGGCATAAAAGAACTTACAGAAGACTACAGCGCCGGACAATACGAAATAGATGCCATGAACCTTATCAACGAACTTTTTAAAACACACGACACTCTCCTACTCACAGGTGGGTCTATGATGTATATTGATGCTGTGTGCAATGGCATCGACGATATTCCTACTGTGTCTAAAGAAGCACGTGAAGCAGCACAAAAGATTTATAAGGAAGAAGGTTTAGATGGTCTTACAGCCAAACTTAAAGAACTAGACCCTGTGTGGTACGAGAAAGTAGACCTTAAAAACCATCGCAGAGTAATGCATGCTCTTGAAGTTTGCATTTTCACAGGCAAACCATATTCTACATTCCTTTCTGGCAAAAGAAAAGAGAGAGACTTCGAGATTGAAAAAATTGGTCTTGAGCGCCCACGCGAAGAACTTTATGATAGAATAAACAAACGCGTGGATATAATGATAGCAGACGGCCTTGAAGAAGAAGCTAGAAAAGTATATCACTTGCGCCACCTAAACTCTCTAAACACTGTAGGCTTTAAAGAAATGTTTGCCTACTTCGATGGAGAAATAAGCAGAGAAAGAGCCATTGAGCTTATTAAACAAAACTCTCGTCACTACGCCAAACGCCAAATGACATGGTTTAAACGAGACACAGAAATACATTGGCAACGCATTGAATGAAAAAACTATTAGCCATTATACTTGCTTTCATATCGCTTAGTTGCTACGCACAAGGTTTTGTTAGTGTATCTGGCACTATGGCGGATAATTACCTAGACAATCTGCATGGTAATTTAGAAGTAATGGGTGGTTACAACAATAGTAATTGTAGTTTGAACGTGGGTGCTAGTATGTATCTTAATTCTACAGGCTACAGATTTGAAGCCCTACAAGCGCAAATAGCATACCTTATCGATATACCAAAATTTCCTCT
>CALDPN010000053.1 GCA_937911235.1 uncultured Bacteroidales bacterium | reverse complement strand
TGCACTCGGTTTGCGCAAAAATTCCAAAAATTGTTGAGCCAGACCCAGACATGGCTGCATAGATGGCACCGCGGTTATAAAAATCTTGTTTAATGTCGGCAAGTTCTGGATATTGAGCAAACACACTCTCTTCAAAGTCGTTTACAAGACAATTTTTCCACTCCGTGATAGGAATATTTGGTAGTTCACGCAAGTCAAACGCTGGTTGTTTTGGTTTCACGTGTCTGTAGGCATCAGCTGTAGAAACATGCACATTTGGTTTCACCCACTCTATTTTATAGCCATCTAATGAAAGTTCTATAGGTGAAAGTTCTGTGCCTATGCCAGTGGCAAGCATTGGTTTATTGTAGATAAAAAATGGGCAATCCGCACCAAGTTTTGAAGCATACGATGCCAACACTTCATCAGACAAAGATAAGTTAAACATCTCATTTAGAGCCTTTAAAGTAAAAGAAGCGTCAGCAGAGCCTCCTCCAAGTCCTGCTCCAAATGGAATATTTTTTTGCATCGATATTTTCACATTTGGCAAAGAAAAATCTTTTTGAAGTAGTCTATATGCCTTCACCACAAGGTTACTTTCCACATCACCGTCTATTTTTAGTCCTTCCAAATTGAAAGAAAATTCGCTCGCCTCTTCTATCTCAATTTTGTCTTTAATATCAAGTGGAAAAAACACTGTTTCTAAATTGTGATAACCATCTGGACGTTTGCTCACTATGTGCAAACCCAAATTAATTTTAGCGTTAGGATAAACTACCATAAACATTTACTTTTTATATTAGCAAAAATAACATTTTATAACGAGATACCCAATTAAAATGATTGAGAAGAGAAAAAAAATTATTATTTTTGTAAGAATTAATTTTCGTATTTTATGTCTAGAACTGAAATTAGCACAATAGGTGAATTTGGTCTTATCGACCACATCAATAAATATGTAAAAGTAGAAAACGACACCACAAAAAAAGGTATTGGCGACGATGCTGCGGTGCTTTCAATAAAAGAAGGCACAGATAGAATGCTCGTTTCTACCGACCTTATGCTAGAGGGTATCCACTTCGATCTTAGTTATTTTCCACTTAAACATCTAGGCTACAAGGCAGCTATGGCAAATTTCTCAGACATTTATGCTATGAATGCCTATCCTACCCAACTTACCGTGTCACTTGGTCTTTCTAAACGTTTTTCTATTGAAGATGTAGAAGAATTTTACGCTGGCGTGCTTCTAGCTTGCCAAAGACACAATGTGGACCTTGTGGGCGGCGACACTTCTAGTTCTCTAACAGGTTTAACCATTAGTGTTACTTGCATTGGCATGGCAAAAGAAGACGAAATCACATACAGAAATGGTGCTAAACCAACAGACCTTATCTGCGTATCTGGCAATCTTGGTGCTGCTTATATGGGCCTACAACTTCTAGAACGTGAAAAAGCTATTTTCGCACAAAGTGCTGATTCAGAAATAAATGCACAACCAGACTTTGCAGGTAAAGAATACATTATTGGTCGCCAACTTAAGCCAGAAGCAAGACGCGACATCATCGATGCTCTTAAAAAAGAAGGTATTAAACCTACTTCTATGATAGACCTTTCTGACGAAATGGTTTCTGATGTATTCCAAATTTGTAAAGAAAGTGGCGTGGGTTGTAGAATTTTTGAAGAGAAAATTCCTATCGACTACGAAACTGCTAGCATGGCAGAAGAATTTAATATGAACCTAACCACTGCTGCCCTACACGGCGGTGAAGATTACGAGTTATTATTCACTGTGCCTGTTACAATGCACGAAAAAATTAATAACCTTAAAGACGTGAAAGTTATTGGTTATATGACCGATAAAGAAGATGGCAAAATGCTTCAAACTCGTGATGGTCAGTGTTTTGAGCTTACCTCACAAGCGTGGCCTTCTGTTAATAATTAAAATTTATGCAACAACTACAACAAAGCAAAGTATACAACGCAGCAATGTGGCACGGACTTTTCCTTGCGGCATTTCTAGTGCTTAGATTTTTTATAATGGTAAATTCAGACGCTAACACTATTCTGAATATCATTTTCATTGCCCTTACCATTGGTGTGCCTTTTGTGGCATATTATCTTGGCAAAGATTTCAAAAAGAAAACCGACGAAGAACTTACCTATAGAAATTTCTATTCTCACGGTTTCTTTATGTTCTTTTTTGCTTCACTTATACTTGCCGCAGCAGAATATGTATACTTCGGTTTTATAAACACAGAATTTATCACCGAACAATACAACACACTTTTACAAAATATTGAAATTTTAAAACAAACTATGCCAGACGCAACTCAACTAGAGGAAATTGTAAATGAAAGTCCTATTCCAACTGCATCTCAAATGGCTATGCAAAACATTTGGATGTATAGCTTTGCTGGCATAATTATCTCATTAATAAACGCTTATATCCTTAACAAAAAACAATAAACATGGATATTTCAATAATTATACCTCTATACAACGAGGAAGAATCTCTAAAAGAACTGCACGCTTGGATAAAAGAAGTGGCAGATAAAAACAATTATTCATACGAAGTTATTTTTATCGACGACGGAAGTAAAGACTCTTCTTGGAAGGTAATTTCTGAACTTTCAGACAAGTTTCCAGAAGTAAAAGGCATCAAATTTAGACGCAATTATGGTAAGTCTCCTGCCCTTTTCTGTGGTTTTGAAGCTGCACAGGGCGATGTGGTAATTACTATGGATGCAGATTTGCAAGACAGCCCAGACGAAATTCCTGTACTTTACAATAAAATCATGAAGGAAGATTATGATTTAGTATCAGGTTGGAAAAAGAAACGTTTCGACCCTGTGTTTACCAAAAATCTTCCTAGTAAATTGTTCAATGCTACTGCTAGAAAAGTTTCTGGCATAAAACTTCACGACTTCAACTGCGGACTTAAAGCATATAAAAACGAAGTTGTGAAAAACATAGAAGTTTATGGTGAAATGCACCGCTACATTCCATATTTAGCAAAAAATGCTGGTTATGAAAGAATTACAGAGGTAGAGGTTCATCATCAAGCCCGTAAATTTGGTGTAAGTAAGTTTGGGTTCAACCGTTTTGTAAATGGTTATCTAGACCTTATTTCACTTTGGTTCCTTTCAAAATTTGGCGTAAAACCAATGCACTTCTTCGGACTTGGCGGTAGCCTTATGTTCCTTATTGGTTTTATTGCAGTTTGCATTGTGGGTGGCACCAAACTATATGCTATTTGCAACGAAATGAGAGCACCACTTGTTACAGATAGCCCATATTTTTATATTGCTATCCTATTTATGATTCTTGGTACTCAGTTCTTTATCACAGGATTCTTGGGCGAACTTATTAGTCGTTCTTCACAAGAGAGAAATAATTATAAAATCGCAAAAAAACTAAAACTTTAAGATATGTTTCTTGAAATTCTAAAATTCACTATTCCTGCTGCACTAGTTATAGTGGTGGTTTGGGTTATGCTACAAAAATTCTTCAATGCAGAGAATTCTCGTCAGAGATATGCGCTTTACAAGCAAATTCAAAAGGATATCCTTCCTATCCGCTTCACTGCATACGAAAGATTGGTTCTTTTTCTAGAAAGAATCACTCCAGACTCTCTTGTTATACGCACACAAGGCGAATGTGCCACTGTAATTCAATATCATAGTTTCCTACTAGCAAACATTAGAGCAGAGTTTGAACACAATGTGGCTCAACAAGTGTATGTGAGCGAAGAGGCTTGGACTATGGTGAAAAACGCAAAGGAAAACACTGTGCAAATGATAAATGCTTGTGCTGCTGGGGTAGACCCACAAGCACCTGCTATTGAACTTGCAAAAATGATTCTTGCAATGGCAGAAAAAACACCTTCACTTCCTACCACAGTGGGTATCAATTATTTAAAATCTGAATTAAAAACATTTTTCGCATGAAAGTTTTAGACCTTATTAAAACAAGATATTCTGTGCGCAGTTTTGAAACCAAACCTGTATCTAAAGAAGATTTAGACTACATTTTAGAGTGTGCTCGCCTTGCTCCTTCAGCTTGCAACAAACAACCTTGGCAGATTAAAGTAATTCAAGGTGAAGCACTTAAAGAATTTTCTGCAGTATATAGAAAAGAAGGTTTCAAAGACGCTCCTTTGTGCATTGCTGTGTGTGGCAACCACGAACAAGCTTGGCACAGAGGCGACAACAAAGACCACTGCGATATAGACATCGCAATTATATCAGACCACATCATTATGGCTGCCACAGAGTTAGGACTTGGCACTTGCTGGATTTGCAGTTTCAACACCGATATTGCAAAAGATTTTCTTAAACTTCCAGAAAATGTAGAGCCAATTGTCTTAATACCAGTTGGTTACGCAGCAGAGCCAAACAGAGAAAAAATTAGAAAACCACTAGAGGAAACCACCACTTTTATAGGATGAAAAAAATATTCTCATATATAATTTCACTTACATTTTTAGCCATCGCATTATCTGCTTGCCGTTCAGAATGTTATGTTCAACAAATAGCTACTCTAAAAATTGGCTTTTTAGATTCTGTTTCATATAAAGCTAAAAATATATCTGGACTTACTGTTATAGGACTTTTAAATGACTCTATTCTATACAACAACACCACAAAATCTAGTATAGAACTTCCACTACACTCAAACCAAACACAAACTGTGTATAGATTAATATTACCTGCAAGAGTAAACACTGGAGCAAAAGATACTATACTTTTAAATGTAGATCACACTCCAAATCCACAATTAGTGAGCCCAGAATGTGGTTGTGTAATGTTTCACACTATAAACGATGCGAAACTTATAAACAACACATACAATTTTAAAATGCAACTTACAAATCCAAACGTAGTAAATGATGGAGAAGACTCAAATATTAAAATACTTCATTAGTATAATTTTATGCCTATTTAGCATAAGCGTTTGGGCAGAAAATACCTCTGTGGCAGACTCTATTGCTGCCGCGAACAAAAGGAAAGAGGTTTACCAAGGCACATACATTGGACTCGATATCTTTAACCCTGTGGCTACAGCATGGAGAGATGGCAGACTTGAATCTTCTATAAGTTTAGATGTGGATTTATGGCATAGACTATTCCCTACTGCAGAATTTGGTTTTATGACTGCAGACATAAAACACACAGATTATAAATATGAAACCATGGGGTGCTTTGCAAAAATTGGTGCAAACTATAATTTTATAAACTTTAAACCTACCAGAAAATACGACCACACATTTTATGCAGGTGCTAGATATGGCTATAGCTACACAAAATATAGTTTATCTGACGCTGTGCTAGAAAACAAATATTGGGACGAATCTGGCAAATATTCAAACCTAGACCAAGAAGCTCACTTTGGTTGGTTTGAAGTGGTTATAGGCACTAGAGTGCAGATTTATAAAGGTTTCTTTATGGGTCTAGCCCTACAAGTGAAAACTTTTGGTCACTTCTACGAAAAATCTCCATACTACCCTACATACATATCTGGTTATGGTAAGTATGGCGAGGATGTGAATTTTGGATTGAATTATTCGCTATATTATAGATTTTAAAGTAAAAAGGTTGACGCTCTTCGTCAACCTTTACTTTTTAGTTTTTAAATATTAATTTTCCATCTACCTCATCTACCACTATCTGCTCCTGCTTATTAATTGTACCACCAATTATCTTTTCGGCAAGTTCGTTTAAAAGCAAGCGTTGAAGAGCACGCTTAATAGGACGAGCACCAAATTGTGGGTCGAAACCTTCAGAAGCAATCAGTTCTATAGCTTTAGGTGTTAGCATAATATCAATACCATTTTCTTTTAGCATTGCTGCAATGCCTTCCACTTGTAGGCGTACAATTTGCGCAATTTCGCCCTCAGAAAGCGGTGTAAACATTATTAAATCATCAATACGATTCAAAAACTCTGGTTTAATCACTTGTTTTAAAAGTTCAAACACCTCTTTACGAGTATCTTCAAGCACCTCTTCACGATTAGCATTCGACAAGTTTTCTGTTTTTTGTCTTATCAGTTGAGATCCAAGGTTTGATGTCATAATGATAATGGTATTTTTAAAATCTACCACACGGCCCTTGTTGTCTGTAAGTCTGCCATCGTCTAGCACTTGAAGCAAGATATTGAACACATCTGGGTGAGCCTTTTCTATCTCATCAAATAGCACCACTGAATATGGTTTTCTACGAATAGCCTCTGTAAGTTGACCGCCTTCTTCATAACCAATATATCCTGGAGGCGAACCGATAAGACGAGTAACAGAGAATTTTTCTTGATACTCACTCATGTCAACGCGAGTCATCATGTTGTCGTCGTCGAATAGGCTTTCGGCAAGTGCTTTAGCAAGTTCGGTTTTACCTACCCCTGTGGTACCCAAGAAAATAAACGAACCGATTGGACGTTTTGGATCTTTAAGCCCTGCTCTACTACGGCGCACAGCACTAGCCACTGCCTCAATGGCTTCATCTTGACCAATTACACGTTTGTGCAGTTCTGCTTCAAGATTTAGAAGTTTGGCTTGTTCGCTTTGAGTCATTTTGCTCACAGGAATACCTGTCCAACGGCTTACAATATCTGCCACATCGTTGCTATCCACCTCTTCTTTAATGGTAGGATTGCCATCTTGCATAGTTAGAAGTTCTTGTTTGGCCTTTTCAATGCCTGCTTCTTTGTCTTTCAAGCGACCATAACGAATTTCTGCCACTTTGCCATAATCACCATTGCGTTCTGCCACATCAGCCTCAAATTTTAGGTTTTCAATGTCAATTTTGCTTTGTTGAATTTGGTCAATAAGTGATTTTTCAGATTGCCATTTAGCCTTTTGTGCCTTTTCTTCTTCTTTTAAATTGTCTATCTCTTTAGAAAGTTGAGCCACTTTTTGAGTGTCATTTTCTCTTTTAATAGCCTCACGTTCTATTTCCAATTGCTTGATATTACGTTCCAACTTATCAAGTTCTTCTGGCACAGAGTTCATTTGCAGACGCAGCCTAGCTGCTGCCTCATCTATAAGGTCGATTGCCTTGTCTGGCAAAAAACGGTCTGAAATATATCTGTTGGAAAGTTCTACAGCAGATATAATTGCCTCGTCTTTGATACGCACTTTGTGGTGGTTTTCGTAGCGTTCTTTTAGCCCACGAAGAATAGAAATGGTGCTCGCCTCGTCTGGCTCATTTACCATCACTATTTGGAAACGACGCTCTAGTGCTTTGTCTTTTTCAAAGTACTTTTGATACTCGTTTAAAGTAGTTGCACCAATGCTTCTTAGCTCACCACGAGCTAGAGCTGGTTTTAGGATATTTGCGGCATCCATAGCACCTTCTCCACCGCCTGCTCCCACAAGAGTGTGAATTTCATCTATAAATAGGATAATCTCACCATCAGACTTAATTACTTCATTTATAACGGCTTTCAGACGTTCCTCAAACTCACCTTTAAACTTGGCACCTGCAACCAACGCACCCATATCAAGTGAGTAAAGTTGTTTAGATTTCAAGTTTTCTGGCACGTCGCCTCTAACTATACGATGCGCTAAGCCTTCGGCAATAGCGGTCTTACCCACCCCTGGTTCACCTATCAAAATAGGATTGTTTTTGGTACGACGGCTTAAAATTTGAAGCACACGTCTTATCTCCTCATCGCGACCAATCACTGGGTCCAACTTGCCATTGCGTGCTTTTTCATTTAGGTTCACAGCATATTTGGCAAGTGACTGATAGGTTTCTTCCGCACTTTTTGAAGTGGTTTTACTATTTTGTGTTAGTTCTGCTATGGCACTTTCCAACCCTTTTTCTGTAATGCCAGCATTTTTAAGCATGCTTTGCACTGCATTTTTCTCAGTTAGCAATGCCATAAGAATCATTTCTAGCGGCACAAAACTATTTCCGCCTTTATCAGATAAAGACATGGCTTTAGTTAGCACCTTACTTGTCTCATTACTAAAGAATGGACTTCCCCCTGATACTTTAGGATAGGATTTTATTTGGTTATCTACTACTTGGTGTAAGGCTTGTGTATTTACTCCGAGTTTAGCAAATAGGAATTTGCACACACCTTCACCCTCCAATATCACACCTTTCAATAAATGAGGTGTCTCAATGGCTTGATTGCCATTTTCTTGGGCTATCTCAATGGCTTTTTGAATAGCCTCTTGCGATTTGATTGTGAATTTCTCAAAGTTCATAATAAAAATCTCCTTTCACCAATCATAGTTCAAATCCCGTGCCAGTGACAATTCTCTGCCATTTTTGACAAAAAAATCCCTCGGCACTTCTACAAACTCAGTGACCGAGGAATTATAAAATTTAAAGTTAAATGTTATTTCACCATTACTTTTACTCTATCTTCGCCTAGTGCTACAACATAGATTCCAGGTTGTAAACTACAGTTTAGGGCTGTTACGTCTTGACCTGATACATTGTAGATTGTAAAGTCTGAATCTTGGCAAGTAATTGAGCCTTCTGCTATAATTATATTTGCATCTACCAAATTCTCATCAAGAGAAGTTACAGTACCATCACCACCTTCTTCTGGTTTTTCAGAGTCTTCATGTGAACCTTCATAAGCATTAGTAGTAAACACACCACTATAAGATTCTAATATTTCCCCAAACCCATCAAGAGCAGATAAGACGTAATCATATTTTGAAGCAACATCCAAACCTGTAATTGTAAATTGGAAACCAATCTCAGCAGCACGTGTTCTAAAATCTATTGAGCAAAGTTGACCGTTAGCATTGAATAAATATTTACAGAACACATCACCATCTTTAGAAACAACCAACTCATAACTATTAGCAGCATTTTTTGATGGCCATGTTATTATTGCATTATTATTTTTATTAACCTCTATTTCTACCTTATCAGGAAACTCTACTTCATCAGCACTTATACAATCTATAACTTTAAAAGTACCTAACACATCATCAAAGAAATAATCATCATACACATCACATAGCACATAAAGAGCTGCATCATAGTGACCAAAAGAATTTGTATACACTGTAGGAATCGCCTTGGGGTAAGCCACTACTTTTCTTAGATTATCACAAGCATTAAAGGCATATTCACCTATAGAACTAACACTATTACCAATTGTAACTGAAGTTAAACCACTACAATGATAGAATGCGTCAAATCCTATAGAAGTAACACTATTAGGAATTGTGATAGAAGTTAAAGCACTACAATTATTGAACGCACTACCACCTATAGAAGTAACACTATTGCCAATTGTAACTGAAGTTAAACCAGTACAATTAGAGAACGCACGATCTCCTATAGAAGTAACGCTATTAGGAATTGTAATAGAAGTTAAACCACTACACCAATCGAACGCAGAACGGCCTATTGAAGTTACACTATTGGGAATTGTAAATGAAGTTAAACTACTACAATCAGCGAACACAACATCACCTATAGAAGTAACACTATTCGGTATTGTAATAGAAGTTAAACCACTACAACCAGAAAATGCTGATTCGTCTATAGAAGTAACACTATTCGGTATTGTAATAGAAGTTAAACCACTACAATCATAAAATGCTTTATAACCTATAGAAATAACACTATTAGGCATTGAAACTGATGTTAAACCACTACAACTAGAGAATGCTGATTCGCCTATAGAAGTAATAGTATAAACCTTTTTATTATATGCTATATATTCAGGAATAGAAATAAAACCTGTATAATTGTCATCATTGGAATAGGTAACTTCAGCTGTTTTGTTATTATTATCTAGATTGTAATATATACCATCTATCTTTACATCATACGCCCATGATACCCCAACGCAAAGCATCATCATTGTAACTATAATTAAAAATTTCTTCATACAGTATTTTTTTTTTAGATTCATATATTTTTTTAATTAAATCACATCATACTCCTTAAGGGATTGTATTTTTATGCAATTGTATTGAACTCTTGCAAATAACGCTCAAAATAAATAAAGTCATTCTCATTAACATTTAGAATAGATTCATTTATTAACGGATCATTTTGTATTACACCTACAATATTATGTCCAGTTCTACTTTTTAAGAATTTCACAAAATTATGATAAAAGTTTTCGTTACCTCGAATTTGATAGATTGTATATTTCTTTACATCTAAATCTGCTATAACATAATAACACATAACAATAATATTTTAAATAATAAAAAAAACGTGGACTCGACTGTTGCCGTTCCACATTTTAGAGGCCTTCGCATTGCCCAACCATAATTAGAACAGCAACGCAAAGCCCACGCCGATATAAGCAAGCATACTATACAACAATGTATAGATATGCACATAACATACCCATATCCCGTAAGCATTTATCGTTGCAATATCCTGAACTACGGTTTTTGAAAGTTGCGAAGTTTCTAAAATGTCAGAACATGCGTAATAAACGCTTCAATATAAAATTTATAACTCCCACACCACGCATCTCTATGCGTATTCTCGGCGTGAGACTTACATTCACAAATGTAATAATTTTTATTAAATAAAAAAAATGTACAGTCCAAAACTGCACAATTAATAATAATCTACCTCTAAATCATTTGCAGATAATATTTCTAAGTCTTCAGAACTCTTAGCCTCTTCCATTGCTTTCTGAGTCAATTCATTGGGAATTTTTGTTTTCATATAGGTAAATAGTAAAAAATTTTACTTATCTGTTCTTTTTAAACGTTGTAATCGTTCTTGATAGGAACGCTTATACATACGTTTTGTACGTTCATCAAGAAATGAACGTTCTATTAGTTCATAAACCAATGGTTGTTCTGTAACAAACATCTTTATTATAGTTTCTATCTTCTTTGGCAAAACCCCTATTCTGCTTCCAAACTCAGCAAAATCATCTTGACAAGGATGCCCTGTATTTACATAAATACTTGAATGTACCATACTTGGCATTAAACCTTCTTGCAAAGCAAAATCTCCATCGTTTATGTGAATAGAAGTATTTAGAAGGTCGTATGCAGGCGTTAATATATAATCTCCGCTCACTGTTTGTTGCAATGAGAAATTTTTAAGATGTGCATCACCATTAGAAAAAAGATAATTAAACAATACAAGAGTAAAAAAATCTGCCATTTGTACCTGCCATGCAGCTACATTTTTTCTTAACAGCATTGCAGCATCTTCGTAACTACCTGTATATTTAAAATCTTTGCCATGTGTGTTTGAAGTTTTTCCTGCTAATGACGCAAAATCTTCTTGAGGTATCTTTGTGCCATCTTTCGCATAGTCAAAACGTTTTGTAATATACACAACTTTATCATCTGAAAAGAAAGCAATAGCATTTTCTGCTGTTTTTATTTTATATACCTGCTTTGCAATCTGCATGGTTAAATGTTCATTTGCAGGGATTTGATCACGAAATCGCAGATGTTTATAATCGGGTGCAGGCTTAATAATATATCGTCCATGCTCTCCTTCTGGTGTAAGAATTATTTTTTTATCACGTAATACAGCAGATAATTTTTCTTGGACACCAGATATTGAAATCCTATTTATCGCAGCAATAAAATCATCATGATTTGCATCATAATTAAAATCTAAAAAAGGACTTACCGCCTTTCCTTCAAACATATTTCGCACACAAGCAGGAGAGTATTTGTCATACCCTACTGCTAAAGTTCCTGGACAAACATTTATATTTTTCATATCTTTCTCACTGTTATTGCACCTATAGTATCGTTGTAGGCAGTAGCTAGCAACAAACCAAAGTCATCATTTTCATCAATTTTAGATACCATGCATTGCAACGCCTTGTTACTTCCTTCTGAAAGCATATTATAGAAAAAAGGAAATAACTCGTCAGCAACATAAGGTTCTTTCCTTTTGGGCATAGATAAGGAAATAGCTCTATTTTTAGTATCTAATAAATAATCATCGTCGTAGAGAAAAATGTATTTACCATCATCTGTTTCTGACAAGATTCCTGCCAATATTCCATTTGAAAAAACTTGTGCCTCTCTCATACATTATTTTCTTTTACTTTAATAACTATTTCTAAACCAAGTACTGATGCTATTTTATCTAGAGATTGAATCGAAGGATTACCCTTACCCGCTTCAATACTCTTTATAAAGCGAAGACTAAGTCCTGTATAATCTGATAAATCTTGCTGAGTTAAACCCAATATGGCTCTACGCTCTTTAATAATTTTAAAATCCATAGGCATTATATTGCACTTTTTATGCAAAAATAGAAATCTTTTTTATATTTTCAAAGTATTTGTGCAATATATTGCACTATTGGACATAAAAAAAGACTCACCGATGATTCAGTGAGTCTCTAAATATTTTGTAAAACTTGTTTTAAAAGAGGAATTTCTAGGCGTCCCGAAGTCTGAGAAACCGGAGTTTACTATGACGTAAATGAGGATTTCGAAGACGAGGGCAACGTGGAAATTACCTTTTAAAACATAGTTTTATCGCGTTCTTGGTAGATGCGTTCAATAATATCCACAACTTTCATACCTTCTAGAAGGTTGGTTGCAATGGCAGAGCCTGCGTTTAGAGTTTCGATTACGTTTTTGATTACGAAACCGTGGTTTTGAGCTGCACCTTTGTAACCGCCGAAGTCGTTTTCGTGAGTTGGTTCTTTAAGTTCTGGCATTTCGTAGTCTTGGATGTGGCAGTGAACTACGGTATCCATATATTGACCAGCTACTTTCACAGTACCTTTAGAACCAATGATTGTAACAGAACTTTCTAGGTTTTTGTCCCAAACTGATGTTGAATAGTTTAGTGAACCCATACCACCATTGATAAAGTCGAAATCTACACAACCGGTATCTTCAAACTCAATTAAGTCACCGTGTGAGCAGTTTGCAAAT
>CALDPN010000052.1 GCA_937911235.1 uncultured Bacteroidales bacterium | reverse complement strand
CAATACTTATAGTTCGGAGCAGTTTTATGTATATGAGGCACCATAGTTATTGCCAAATAAGCTATAATTGTGTAAGATGAACAGTGACAACAAAGGGCAATTTTGTGCCTACAGCTCAATGTTTGCAGGTACTGGAAAGGCAAGGATATTATCATGATAAACTTTAATGTTCCCCCGTTTACTGGGAGAGAAATGGATTATATACGCCAGGCTGTAGAGAATCAGAAAATCTGTGACGATGGTGAATTTACAAAAAAATGTAATGAATGGATAGAGCAAAAGACAGGAACAGCAAAGTGTTTATTAACAACCTCTTGTACACATGCGACAGAGCTTACCGCATTATTGGCTGATATTAAGGAAGGCGATGAGGTAATTATGCCATCCTATACCTTTGTATCAACAGCAGATGCTTTTGTGCTTCGTGGTGCAAAGGTTGTATTTGTGGATATCAGACCGGATACCATGAATATCGATGAAAAATTGATTGAAGATGCGATTACAGAGCGTACCAAAGCCATTGTTCCTGTACATTATGCAGGTGTTGCTTGCGATATGGATAAGATAATGGAGATTGCAAACAAACATAATCTTATTGTGGTAGAGGATGCTGCCCAAGCTATTGATTCGTATTATAAAGGACGTCCATTAGGTAGTATTGGTCACCTATCTGCATTTAGTTTTCATGAGACAAAAAACATTATTGCAGGTGAGGGTGGTATGTTGGCAATAAATGATGAGCGTTTTATTCGTCGTGCGGAGATTATTTGGGAAAAAGGAACAAATAGAGCTGAATTCTTCCGTGGAGAAGTGAATAAATATGGTTGGGTTGATACTGGCTCTTCTTTCTTGCCAAGTGAAGTGGTTGCAGCATTTTTATGGGCACAATTAGAAGAATTAGATAATATTCAAAATCGTCGTAAATTACTTTGGAATAAATACTACGAATTTTTGAAACCATTAGCAGAAAAAGGTATGTTTACTTTACCAGATGTGCCTGACTATGCAACTAACAATGCTCACATGTTTTATTTAGTTTGCAATAACTTAGAAGAACGCACTGCTCTAATCAAAAAAATAAAAGAAAATGGAGCACAAGCTGTATTCCATTACTTGAGTTTGCATAGCAGTGAATATTACAAAGATAAACACGATGGTAGAGAATTACTAAACTGCGACAGATATGCTGATTGTTTGGTAAGGTTGCCATTGTTTTATGAGTTGGGAGAAGAGGAAATTAAAAGAATTTTAAATATATAAAAAATTTGCTAATAACAATGTTAGAAGTTCCAGTTCTTATTATTACATTTAATCGACCAGAACATACTTTAAAAACACTTAGTGCATTAAAGTTGCAGAAGCCACCTATTGTCTATGTCTATCAAGATGGACCAAGAGATGGTAATAGTCTTGATATTATCAAATGTAATGAAGTTAAAGATATAATTAATAATGAAATAAATTGGCATTGTAATTTGGTTAAGAAGTATTCTGAGATTAATAGAGGTTGTAGAGATTCCATTATTTATGCAATATCAGAAGTTCTAAAGGTTCATGACTCTGTAATTGTTTTAGAAGATGATATAATAACGTCACCTGCTTTTTATACATATATGGTTAAAGCTTTAGAATTTTATAAAGATAGAAAATCAGTATATTCTATAAGTGGACATAGTCATTCACCTGAAAAATTTGTTGTTCCCAAAGAATATGACTACGATGTATTTGTGTCTCCTCGATTATTTAATTGGGGTTGGGGTACTTGGAGAGATCGATGGGAAAATACTGACTGGTCAATGTCATATTATGATGAATTAATAAGACATCCATACGAATGTCAAGCATTTAATAGAGGTGGAGATGATATGATTCCAATGCTAAGAAATGAAAAAGAAGGAAGAAGTAGTGCTTGGGATATTCAATTTGCTTTTGCACATTTTTATAATCATGCAATATCGATAGTTCCTTGTATTAGTTATACACATAATATCGGAATGGATGGTAGTGGAACACATTGTTATTCGATAAAACAAGATTGTTTTAATATAGAGTTATTAAATCATAATTTTAATCCTAAATTTATAAAAACATTATATTTAGATAGTCGTATAATGAATCTTATGTATAGTGCTTTTGCAAAACGAAAAAGACCTTTTTGGCAAAAAATAATAAACTTTATTGCACGAAAATTAGGAAAGAAGCCACCATATATAATAAAAAAGAAAGTATATGCTTGATGTTGCAGTTGTAATCCCAATATACAAAGAACAACCAGATTGGAATGAAGAAATTTCTTTGAGACAGACTTTCTCTATCTTAAAGAAATATGAGATAGTAATAGTTTGTCCAAAAGAAATTGACATAAGAAACTATGATGATATTGCTATAGAGAAAGGTTGTACATATACAATAGAATATTTTGATTCTAAATATTTTAAAAATATAGCTTCATATAATAGATTATTATTATCTGAAGAATTTTATTCAAGGTTTGAAAAATATGAGTATATCTTAATCTGTCAACCAGATGCATATGTATTTGAGGATAGGTTAGATGAGTGGTCTGCAAAAGGCTATGACTACATAGGTGCACCTTTGGTTGGAAGGTTCTCTGAAAAAGAATATTATCCGGAAATGAGATTGAGGGTGGGGAATGGAGGGTTCTCGCTTAGGAAAATTAGCTCATATTTAAAGTACTTTAGAAGTAGAAAAAATGTGTTTAATTCTAAGCAAATAATAGAAAAGATAAATTTAAAGGCAAAACCATATACTCGCTTATTTGTATGGTTGTTAATGTTAATAGGCTGGAGGAATAGCCCAAAATCAGTGGCAAACAATTGGATTTATAATGAAGATGATTTTTGGAGTGGAGTTCTTGATAATAGTAATTATTCAATGTCAAAGCCTAATCAAATTGAAGCATTAGATTTTGCTTTTGAACGATTCCCTTCAGAAATGTATAAAATTAATGGAAAACTTCCATTTGGTTGTCATGCTTGGGAAAAATATGAGTATGAATCATTCTGGAAACAATTTATAAAATGAAACTATCCATAATTACCATCAATTACAACGACGCTATTGGTCTTCAAAAGACTTTAAATAGCACTATTTCACAGTCATGTATGGATTTTGAGCATGTGATTGTGGATGGTGCATCGCCAGATAATTCTGTTGAAGTAATTGAAAACTATGCAGCAGAAGCTTCTATAAATGGTATTAAGGTTACTTGGGTATCAGAGAAGGATAAAGGTATCTACAATGCTATGAATAAAGGCATTAAAATGGCAAGTGGGGAGTATATTCAGATTCTGAATTCGGGTGATTGTTTGGCTGCAGATTCGGTTGTAGGTGATATGTATAGTGCATTGAAGGATAAAAAATATCCAGAGATTCTTTATGGGAATATGACTAAGGTGGATGCGAGTGGGAAAGTTATTGGAAAAAGTACAGAGACTCCTTATTCTTTCCATAATTACTTTGTGTCAACATTGAATCACGATTGTGCATATATTAAACGCAGTTTGTTTGATGATGACCAATATGGTTTGTATGATGAAAATTTAAAAATAGTTTCAGATTGGAAATGGTACACTGAGGCGATAGGATTGGGTAGGGTGAAGCCTGTGTATGTGAACATTGATGTTACTATTTTTGATGCAGAAGGTATAAGTGAAACGAATTTGAAGTTGCGCAATGAGGAGCGCGCTAAAGTGTTGAAAGAAATTACACCACCAGCTGTATGGGTAGATTATGATAGACATAGTTTTCATATTGACCAAATGAATCGTTTACATCGTTATCCTTTGTTTTACAAATTGGTTTGGTTTATAGAAAGATGCTTATTTAAATGGGAAAAATGGACCAAGAAATAATTCGTTTTTCAGTGATTATGCCACTCTACAATAAGGGTGCTTATGTAGAGAAAGCTGTTCGTAGTGTGTTGGAACAAACCTATCCACACTATGAACTTATTGTTGTAAACGATGGTAGCACAGATGATTCTGCTGTTATTGCTGAAGATTTATTGAAAGATGTACCTAATGCTAGGTTAATAAATCAAGAAAATGCAGGAGTAGCAGTTGCACGTAACAATGGGGTAGCAGAAGCCAAAGGAGATTTTGTTTGTTTTCTTGACGCTGATGATTGGTGGGATGTTTCTTTTTTACAAGAAATGCAACAGTTTATTAAGGAATATCCTGAAGCAGGTATATGGGGAACGAATTATTGGATTGTAAAGAAAGGTAAAACACGTATAGCACTACAATGTAGTACGAGTTATATTAATTATCCCAGATTATATATAGATATTTTAGCAATGCCACTTACTTCGATCTCTGTTTGTATAAGAAAAGATATTTTTAATGAATTAGGTGGATTCCCTAGGGGAATTAAATTGGGCGAAGATTTTATATTGTGGAGTAAGATTGCATTGCATCATAAGGTTGCCTTTTTGAACAAACCAATTGCTTATTATAATAATGATATTCCCGCGTCTTTGCGTGCAACACGTAATCTGCATGCACCAGAATTCCATATGCTGTTTAAAATGCAGTATTTGGAAAGTGTAGTAGAGAATGACAATTCTGTAATTGAAAACAGAGCAGATTGGAAGCAATTATTGGATAAATTGCGTGTAAATGGTTTGTTGGAATATTGGATGTCTGACAAGTATCACGATATTGCAAAGCAAGAATTAACCAAAGTAGATTGGAATAAACAGCCTGCAAAAGTTTTTAAAATGTATAAGACTCCAATTTGGTTGTTGCGTGCAAAACAAGGTTTTATGCGTGTGGGCTCGTTTGTGAAACAAAGTTTGATAAGATTATTAGTTAGATAAGAGAGAATGTTGAGTTATTTCCCTAAATATTATACAGATAAAGCAATGTATGTCTACATAGCTTTGTTGGTGTGTGTGCCAGTCATTTTTGGTTATCCAATGGAATGGTACTTTGGGATATTTGGGATAGTAGAGGTGGTTGGATTCTTCTATTTTGCTAATCAATTACCTAAAAAGTGGGTACATTATTCTCCTAAAACATTCACTAAGGAACTCTTTAAAACAGCATTAGTTATAAGAATAATTTATGTATTATTAAGTTATTGGTTTTATAATTTAATGACTGATCAACCATTTGAGTTTGGTGCAGCAGATGTGTTATTTTATGATAATATAGGAAAGTTTGGACATTATTGTATTTCAAATAATATTTTTAATTTTATTGAAAAATTCCAGTGGTATGCAGATGTAGAACTATCAGATTGTGGATACCCGATTTATCTAGCTTTTGTATATTATATTTTTGATGATTCAATACTGGCAGTTCGTCTTCTTAATTCTTTATGGAGTGCAATTACTTGTATTTTGATATATAAATTGGTTTGTCGTAATTTTGGAGAAGGTGTTGGACGTTTAGCTGCAATATTGTGTATGTTGATGCCTAATTTAATATATTATTGTGGGCTGCATTTAAAAGAAACTGTAATGTTATTTCTAACTGTTTTATCTATAGAAAGAATAGATAAATCAATGAAATGTAAAAATATTGAATGGTTTGCACTTATAATTGCAGTTGTCACAATGTTGTTGTTATTCATGTTTAGAACAGCACTAGCAGCTGTTGTCTTGTTTTCATTTATATTAACGATATTTTCTTCTCCTAGAAAATTTTTTCCTATTTATCATAAAGTTGCAATTGGATTATTTTTTATAGTTATTCTTTATTTTACAGTAGGTAATGTAGTAGTTGATGAGATTAACCATGCTATCATAAAAAACGAAAATGCTCAAGATAAAAGTTATGAATGGCGAACTAAGAGGAAAAATGGAAATGAATTTGCAAAATATGCTGGTGCAGCCGTTTTTGCTCCATTAATTTTTACAATACCATTCCCCACAATGGTTGAAACCCCAACACAAGAAGAATTACGTATGATAAACGGTGGAAATTTTGTAAAAAACATAACTTCTGTATTTACAATAATTGCCTTATTTACTCTATTCTTTTCAGGTAAATGGCGAGAACATATTCTAATTATTAGTTATACGTGCGGATATTTAGCTGTTATAACAGTAAGTTCATTTGCTCACTCAGAACGATTTCACTTGCCGGCATTACCTTTTTCTTTGATATTTGCAGCATTGGGTATTTCATGTTTACAAAATAAACATAAAAAATGGTTTAATTATTGGATAATGTTTATATTTGTTGCAAATATAGCGTGGACATGGTTTAAACTTAAAGGAAGAGGAATGTAAAATAATAATGCAAAATTAATTATAAAAACACAATACAATAAAAATATATGAGAGCATTAGTAACAGGTGCCGATGGTTTTATCGGTTCACATTTAGTAGAATTACTTTTAGAAAATGGTTATCAAGTGCGTGCTTTGTCACAATATAACTCTTTTAACTATTGGGGATGGCTAGATGGCATGAGTCATCCAAATCTAGAGGTTGTAACAGGAGATGTGCGTGATGCACATTATTGTAAATATATAACAAAGGAAATAGATGTTATTTTTCACTTAGCGGCCTTAATTGCTATTCCATATTCATACGTAGCCCCAGATAGTTATGTTGATACTAATGTGAGAGGTACTTTAAATATTTGCCAAGCGGCAAAAGAAAATGGAGTTAAACGAGTATTAATTACATCTACTTCTGAAGTTTATGGTACTGCACAATATGTACCTATTGATGAGAAACATCCAAAGCAACCTCAATCTCCATATTCTGCCTCTAAAATTGGTGCTGATGCAATGGCAATGAGTTTTTATAATGCGTTTGAATTACCTGTTACTATTGTTCGCCCTTTTAATACATACGGACCTCGCCAATCTGCTAGAGCTATCATTCCTACTATTATAACACAAATAGCTAACGGAGAAAGAAAAATTCAATTGGGAGATTTACGTCCTACTAGAGATTTTAATTTCGTTAAAGATACTTGTAGAGGTTTCTTAATGTTATCAAAATGCGATGAGGCTATAGGTCAAGAGGTAAATATTAGTAGTAATTATGAAATTTCAATGAGGGATACTCTAGAACTTATAGCCAAGATAATGGGTGCTGATGTTGAATTTATAGAAGATAAACAAAGATTACGCCCTAAGAATTCTGAGGTCTTCCGTTTATGGGGGGATAACACTAAAATAAAATCTTTAACTGGTTTTGAACCAAACTATACTATAGAAGAAGGTTTAAGAGAAACAGTTGAATGGTTCACGAAACCTGAAAACTTAGCTAAATATAAATCTAATATTTACAATGTATAATATGAAACGTGCTGTTCTTCTTGCAGGTGGGAAAGGTACTAGGTTAAGACCATATACATTAACTATGCCTAAACCATTGGTACCAATAGGCGATATGCCAATTATTGAAATTATTATACGTCAATTGGTAAAATTTGGTTTTGAACATATCACAATTACAGTTAATCATATGGCAGATATGATTAAGGAGTTTTGTGGTGATGGTAGTAAATGGGGAATAAAAATAGATTACTCATTGGAAACAAAACCTTTAAGTACAATGGGACCATTGAAGTTAATTCCAGATTTGCCTGATAATTTCTTAGTAATGAACGGTGATGTTTTAACTGATATCGATTTTAGCGAGTTCTATAATGAACATGTAGAGAATAAAGCAATATTTACAATTTCTGCTTATGAACGTGATCATAAAGTTGATTATGGCGTGTTAGAATCAGATGAGAATAATAAACTAGTCGCATTTAAAGAAAAACCTATTCTGCATTATAATGTTAGTATGGGAGTATATATGCTTAACAAAAAATGTTTAGATATAATCCCAGAGGATACATTTTATGGTTTTGATCATTTAATGATAGATTTAATTAAAAATGAGACACCTGCTACTGTTAGACCATATAAAGGTTATTGGTTGGATATTGGCCGTCCAGATGATTATGAACAAGCATGCAATGAGTTTGAACTAAACAAATTAAGCTTATGAAAACAGTTGCGATATCAGGAAGTGCAGGTTTTGTTGGAAAGTATTTATTAAATCAATTACATGGGAGAGAAGATATTAAGATAATAGAACTTGATATCGTTAATGGTTATGATATATGTAATTGGGAACAAATAAAAGATGTAAAAGCAGATATTTATGTACATCTTGCTAATAAATCTTTTGTGCCAGATTCATACGAAAATCCTCATTCTTTTTATAATGTAAATATTAATAGTACACTTAATATACTTGAACTAGCTAGAATAAATAATGCTAAAGTTATTTATTTTAGTTCATATGTTTATGGTACTCCACAATTTCTTCCTATAAATGAAGAACACCCTATATGTGCTTTTAATCCATATGCAACCACAAAGGTAATGTGCGAAGAAATGTGTAGAGGTTATGCTAGAGATTTTAAATTACCAATTATTGTATTTAGACCATTTAATATTTATGGAGTAGGGCAATCACCAAACTTTCTTTTACCTATGATGATAAAACAATTAAAGTCTGGTAAAGTGGTGGTTCATGATGATAGACCTAAAAGAGACTATGTTCATGTAATAGATGTTGTTAAAGCAATAGTTTGTGCTATTGATTCAGATTTTAATACATACGATACTATAAATATAGGAACAGGTGTTAGTTATTCTGTGAGAGAAGTAGCAGATATGCTAATTAATTTATATGGTTCTGAAGTAAGTTTTGAATCTCTTGAAAAATATAGACCGTCTGAGGTTTTAGATACTATAGCAGATGTATCTAAACTTAACAAATTAGGCTGGAAGCAAACCATTTCTTTAGAACAAGGTCTTAAAATGATGATTGAAAATGAAAATCTTAATAGTCTGTAGTGTAAATAAAGGTTGGGTGGTTCCATTTATAGCAGAACAAGCAGAAAGTCTTGAGCGTAATGGACATACAGTAGAGTGGTTAAAGGTAGACTCTAATGGTTGGAAAGGTTATTGGAATAAAAGAAAAGAACTTAAAAAGAAAATTGAATCCTTTAGACCAGATATTATTCATGCGCATTATGGTTTATGCGGATTGTTAGCAAATTTCCAACGTAAAGTTCCTGTGGTAACCACATATCCAGGTTCAGATATTAATGATTTCAAAGTAAGAATTCTATCTATTATTAGTTTGATATTATCTAGGTATAATATCTTTATGAGTAAAAGACAAATAGAAAAAGTCTCTTTATTCCTGAGTAAAAAAACTTCAGAAATAATCCGTTATGGTGTTGACGACAAGATATTCATTGAAGTAGATAAAGATATAGCAAGGGAGAAGTTAGGATTTTCAAAAGAAGAGAAATTAGTAATGTTTGCAGGTAAATTTGCTAACCCTGTAAAAAATGCTGAATTAGCAAAAAACGCTGTAAAAGTTCTAGAAAATGTTACACTTCTAGAAATGACTGGTGGATATACAAAAGAAGAAATGAACTTACTTTATAATGCTGTTGATGCAGCATTATTAACTTCCCATTCAGAAGGTTCACCACAATTTATAAAAGAAACTATGATGACAGGAAGCCCTATAGTAAGTGTAGATGTTGGGGATGTGGCAGAAGTAGTAGAAGGGTTAGATGGTTGTTATATTGCAGAAAGAACTCCTCAAGATATTGCAAGTAAATTACTGCTTGCATTATCACTGAAAACTCGCACCAAAGGTCGCGAACGCATTATTGAACTCGGTTTAACAAATGATTTAGTTGCAAAGAAACTAGTAGATATTTATCAAAGTATAATTAACAATAAATAAAGTGGCAATAAATAAACTGATATTACTAGGAGGGCATATACAGGCACTTGGGTTAGCAAGACAGGCTTGTATGTGTGGTGTGCCTGTGTATATTTGTTTAAAAGATGCTTGTTCTGTGGCTAGGTATTCAAATGCAGTCAAAGAGTTTTTTATTGTTGATAATAATGATGAATTAGAGAAGAAAATACTTTGTCTTGCTGATAAAAATACATTGTTGTTCCCGACTAGTGATGACTATATTGACTTTATAGTAGAGAGATATGAAAATCTAAATGGTAAGATGCAAATAGGATTACCTTCATTAGAGGTTATTAGTACATTCAATAATAAAAGGAACGCATACGAATATATTAAATCATTAGATGTTCATCAGCCTATTAGTTATTGTCCGAACTCATTTGAAGATGTTCTTAAGTTGGCAGAAACAATAGAATATCCTATTGTTGTAAAACCTGCTATTATGCATTCTTTTCATAAGCAATTTGGGAAAAAAGCATATCTTTGCTCAGATAAGGATTCTTTAATTGAAAAAGTTAAATTTATTCACGAGAATAAATATCCAATCAATCAGATTTTATTGCAGGAATACTTAAGCGGTGGTGCTAAAACACTTTTTTCTTATGGTGTTTATGCTGAAAATGGCGAACCTCAAGCATGGATAATGGCAAATAGAATAAGGCAGAATCCTATGGATTTTGGTAATTCTACGACATTTGCTATTACTTGTAAAATACCAGAAATAGAAGACGCTGCAAGGAAAATATTATCTGCTACTAGATATACAGGTTTAGCCGAGATAGAATTTATGTATGACGAAAAGAATGGCGTTTATAAATTTTTAGAAATAAACACAAGAGCGTGGAAGTGGCATTCAATTTCTAAAGCCTTTGGATGGGGATTTATGAGTGAACTTATTTTTAATAGGAATGGTGCAAATAGTGAATTTGTCGACTCTGATAGTAGGAAAGCTTGGGTTGAGAGATTGACAGATTTTGCTGTGGTATTGAAAGAGTTACTCAAAGGAAGAATGAAGTTAAAAGAGGTTCTTAATACTTACAAAATATCAAAAACAAATGCAGTTTGGAGTATTAAAGATATTAAACCTGCTATTATGTATTTAATTTTATCACCAATTTTATTTATAAAAAGACACTAATGATTCCATTAAATAGACCATTTTTTGAAAATATCTCTAAAGAAAATTCTTTTATACATAATTTTGAGCATAAGGGATTTTATTGTCGTACTTTATATTCTAGTAGAGATGGTCTGAATGCAATATATAGTTCATTATATAAAGAAAGAGGTCCTTTAAGAGTTGCAGTTTCTCCTTTAACTTGTTTTGTAGCATTATATCCAATTATAAATAATGGCCATATACCTGTTTTTGTAGATATTAATGCTAATACATTTAATATAGAAGAGACAAAATTAAATGAAACAAAAGTAGATGTAATCCAGATAATTCATCTAGGTGGAAATCCTGTAAATATTAATCCAATAATAACTTGGGCTGATTGCAATAATATTATTGTTATAGAAGATTGTGCTCAAGCTTTAGGCTCAACTTATGAAGATAGATTAGTTGGAACTTTTGGTGATTATACTGTATATAGTCTTTTAAAAAACCTGTATGCACCATATGGTGCATTAATGATTTCTAAAAAAGAAATAGAAATAAACATCTTACATACCACGTTTGTTAAACAAACAGTATTATACTATAAGAAGATTAAAAAATATTTAGAGTCGAAATTATCATACAAAGACTCTATCTATTCATTATTATTGTTTTCTTTGTTGAAAATTAAAAGTGAAAACCTATCAATCTCTTATGATGGTAGGATAAAGTTGATAGATCCTTCTATTGATATAATTGGTAACTTATATAATTTAGATAAGATTGTGGAGAAAAGATTAGAGGTCGCTGATACTATTATAAAGAATGTAGATTCTACTAAATTTCTAATTCAGGAGGAATTACCTAATGCAAAGAGTAATAGGAATAGATTAATATTTAGGTCTAATTTTGTATTAGCAAAGAATATTATAAATAGCTTGCGTAAAGCAGGTATTGCAGCAAATAATCTTACTCAAAATTATTTATGTGGATTTCAAGAAAGCATTAGTGATAATGCTTATTTAAATAAATATTATGATAAATTAGACAATTATGAAGAATTGAATAAGTATATATTTTCAATTCCTTGTTCTCCAGGTTTAAGAGAAAATGAGATTAATTATATAATTAAAACTTTAAACAAATTATAATACTATGAATATTTCAATTTTTGGTTTAGGATATGTTGGTTGCGTGGGCATTGGATGCTTGGCAAATCAAGGTAATAAAATGATAGGCGTTGACGTTAGTGATGTGAAAGTTAACCTAATAAATAGCGGCAAACCTACTATTGTAGAAAAAGATATTGATGAGTTAATTGCTCGTGGATATGAAAATGGACTGATTCGTGCAACACAAGATTATGTGGATGCAGTGGTTAATTCTGAGATTTCATTTATCTGCGTAGGCACTCCATCTGCAGAAAATGGTCACTTGAACTTGAACTATATTTATCAAACTGCGAAAGAAATAGGAGAGGGCATTAAGAATAAAAATGAATTCCATATTGTTGTAATTCGTTCTACTGTATTCCCTGGAACTAATGCTAAGATTTCTGAAATTATTGAAACAGAATCTGGCAAGAAACGTAATGTAGATTTTGCGGTTGTTTCTAATCCTGAATTCCTACGTGAGGGAACAGCAGTGAAAGATTACCAAAATCCTCCATTGACAGTATTAGGTAGTTCTTGTCCTGCCGCAATTGAAAAAATGAAATCATTATATGCTAGCACAGGTGCACCTATTGAAGTGGTGGATATAGAAGTAGCAGAAATGATTAAGTATGTGAATAATTCATACCATGCTCTAAAGGTTGTTTTCGCTAATGAGGTTGGTAATATTTGCAAAAAACTAAATATTGACTCTCATGAGGTGATGCGCATATTCTGCATGGATAAACAATTGAATATCTCTCCATATTTGCCTCCGTTATTTCCAATATTTTTCGTCTAGGTAGTGTGGAATGTGTATGCCACTTGGTAATGTGTCTG
>CALDPN010000051.1 GCA_937911235.1 uncultured Bacteroidales bacterium | reverse complement strand
CGCATAGCAAAGCTCCAAAGATAACTCCGCCATAACATTGCTGTTCTTTTGGTAAGCTGTTGTTTTCCGCTGTTAATCCGATGATACCCATTATAAAGGCGACTCCTGCGCCTATTATGTATATAAGGTCTGGTGTTGTCATTGTTTCCTCCTTTATTTTCTCCAGTTAGTCCATTTTTATTGGAGTTTGTTGAGCAGATTAGTGTCTTTTATGCTGATACAGCCATTCAGTTGCTATAATTGATAGGATAACTAGAACTACTGTAGCTTCAAAACAAGAGAATGTTGCGAACATTCCTTTTATTGCGTTTGGGTTTCCGATTTCAACATCCCAGAATAACCATAATTGATATACTAGCCAACTAATCATTTTTTACTCCTAAAAGTTTATGTGAAGTCGTTTGTCCTTGATGAAACTTTAACAAACGTTTTATATGGCGAGAGCTTTCTGCTAATAACTTAGTAGCTTCTTGTAGTTGAATGGCACGCTCCATACTGACACGGAGGGTGCTGTCATACACTTGTTTTTCTATCTTAACATATTCTGTCATCCTGTTTCCTTTTAATTTTAATGATTATCCAATCATCTGCTAATAGGTCTGCAGATGAGAGATGGATTGCCCCAAACCTATGTCCCTCTTTATCAACAAAATGTATTGTGTCCACTGATGTCTGCTGATAGAAGTAATGGCTAGAAAATGATTTACGAGCAATTCCATCTCCTTTTAACAAAGCTTTAAAAGCCTTGTCGAAAGTCATTTAAGCCTCCTTAACTACTGAATATTGGCTGTCTTCGCAAACACCTTTTAGGTCAACGATTTTAACTCCAATATCTTTTATTGCGATACTGTATGTATGTTCTGAGTTTTGGAAACAAAAGCCTATTGTTCCATTTTGTAATACATATGAAGCACCTACTTCCATAATTATAGGTTTAGGCTTGATTACGTAGTATGCTTCTGAACAATCAATTGCACTATTAATAAAAATAGGTAACCCATTGCGACATCTAATTGTCATTCCATTGTAATATTTTATTTCATTACCAGTGTCTTTATGAATAAGAGTCTGTCCTGACATTAAAGTATCAATTATTTCCTCAGGCGAAGTTAAACATTCTTTTATCATATCAGGTTTAACTTGTACTTGTGGACGGGGTGTTTCTGGTTTGGGTTGAGAGTATTTCATTAGGATGGAAGATACTTTAGTTAATGTACTTTCTCTTGTTTTATTATCTTTATGTAAAATACGCCACAATGTAGGTACAGAGACTTGTAACTGCGAAGCAACTTCGGACCATGTGAAGTTGTTTTGTTGTTTATATTCTCTAATTTGTTGATTAATACTTATCATTTGAACTCCTTTGTATATATTTTTGTTAATTACAGAATTTAATGTATTCTATAAAAAAAGATTTGTCAATAGCAAAAAGATAAAAAAGTGAATAAATGTATTTTAGTGAGTATATTTTGCTGAAGTCATTGTTTTGTGGTAATTTTTATTTAAATTTGACTATTAATAGGTGAAGAATAGATATGGAAAAGACAGAAGAGCTGGCTGGTGGCGAGCAAGAAGTCAAACGTAAGCATGTAATTGATTATAGACGTAAGTATAAAAACAAGCAGATGAAACAAGCTGGATGGGATAACTTGACCCCATTACAGCAGCGTTTTATTATGAAATATCTTGAAAATGGGTGCACTAACGCTACACAAGCTTGTAAAGAAGCTGGATTTGTTGGGGCGGATGCCGGTAAAAAAGCTTACAAAATATTAAAAAGCCAAGCTGTACAGCAATGTTTAGAAGCCAAGATACAAGAACGTGGCGAGATAAAAGATTTCACTTTAGATAGGGTTCTTGTAGAATTGCGTTCTGTGGTTCTTTCAAATATGGATGACTTTATTGAAATAAAAGACGGTAGAGTTATTTATAAAGATTGGGCGGATTTGCCTTTAGAGACCTTACGTTGCGTGCAAAGTATTAAAGAAGATAAATATGGCATATCAATAAAACTTCACGATAAGACTGCTGCTATTGATAAGTTAGCTAAAATTTATGGCTTAGATAATTTGGGTAAGCGTGTAAGATTGCCGAATCTTCCTAGATTGACTAATAGCGAGAATGCCATGCAGTATATTGAGATGGTTAACGAGGCTGTTGTACAGGGTACGATTACTGTTGAGCAAGGTTCTCAATTAGTTGATATTGCGAGAAATTACCTAAAAGCTATTGAAGTTCATGATATTGAAGACCAATTGAATGAATTGAGAGATTTGATTGAGAATAGAACACATAGTGGCACAGGTGCTGTCAATAACTACGGTGGTTCGGAGGGATAAATGGCTATATTTGTAGATAATAACGGGAGTATCCGAATTTATCGTGGAGATACAGGTAATATTAAGATAGTAGGATTACCTAAAGGTAAAGAATATACAGTCAACTTCGCTATCGTAAATCCTGATGACGGACAGATTATTCTAGAAAAAAAGCTTGAATCTCAAGGAGCTGAGTATGTTATATTTACATTTGTTCCGGAAGAGATTGAGTTGATGATGGTTGATGTGGGAACAAAGTATAAGATATATAACTATGGTGTTAAGTTAAGTGATGCTAGTGGTTTAGAGGATACGCTTATCCCTAGAGTTTCTTATGATGGGAGCGGAAATCCTGTATTTTCTAAACCAGCTAAAATTTATTGTTATCCTAAATATGTTGAAGGACCTATTAAGAATACAACTGAAGATACGGAGAATGTGTAATGGCAGATGAAATTGTTTTAGAGGTTAAACCGTACTTCGGTGAAACTGGGGCTGACGGGGTAACGTTTTACCCTAGTGTAAGTGAAGATGGAGACTTGTCTTGGACTAATAATGGTGGATTAGAAAACCCTGAAACCGTTAATATACGTGGACCTCAAGGAATCCAAGGGGAGAAAGGTGAAATAGGCAGACAAGGCGTTCAAGGACCTCAAGGTCCGCAGGGCGAACAGGGTCCGCAGGGCGTACAAGGAGAAGCTGGACCACAAGGAGAACGTGGGCCTAAAGGTGAGACCGGAGAACAAGGTGTACGGGGGGAAGCTGGTGTTTCTCCTGTGATTACTGTACGTGAATCAAATGATAATTCCTATGTTTTAACCATCAAAACTGCTGATGATGAGTTTGATACTCCGAACTTAAAAGGACAAAGTGACGGAGTACAATATTCTGAGTTTGAAGCTCTAAGCACTGAAGTTGCTGGTATTACGGATAGAGTTACTACTTTAGAAGGTAATGATGACCAACTAGGCGACCAAGTGCAAGCTATGCAAGCTGATGTTAATAGTTTGAAAACTGGAATTGTAAATAAAGCGGAAAAAGCTGCTACTTTATCTGGTTATGGAATTACAGATGCTTATACAAAAACAGAGGTAGATGAGGCATTAGAAGGCAAATTAAGTACCGCAGATGCTAAAGGGTTTGCATTAAAAAATGAAATACCAACTGTACCTACTAACGTTTCTGCTTTTACTAATGATGCTGGTTACTTAACTGAGCATCAAGATATTTCCGGTAAAGTTGATATTGCTCAAGGTGTTGAGAATGCTGGAAAAGTTTTAAAGGTTGGTGCTAATGGAAACGTTGAGCTTGGAGAAGTAGAGAGCGGTGGTGAAGTTACGCAAGTAGCTGATGTATATGGTATTCGTGGTGACTATGCTATTCATTATGGAATATTAGATTGTCCTAATGGATTGATTGAACATTCTGCTGTAGATAAGAGCATAACAGTTAGTGCTGGGATTGTGTTACAAGTTGCTGGAAAGAACACTAAAACCACTATTGCATCTCCGATTGAATATATAGTACAAGAGACTGGCGATATAGTGCTGTTTTATGCTGAAGGAAGTATTCTTGAGGCTGGTGCTGTATATTATCAAGAAGCTGAGCCTAGCAATGGGGACATTGGTTATTTGGCGTGGTTTAATCCGAATAAAGAAGCTAATCCATCTCAAGTATGGCAATTCAAATCCAATGACACAGGTAATGTGTGGCGTGAAGCCCCTGCTACTCCGATTGCTAATGTGAATGCTGGAGATACAAATATAATCAATGTTGATTATATGGGATATCGTATTTTAGATGATGATATTCTTGCTCACATGAGTGACATTAAAACTTTACGTGAGAACGTAGAAGATGTTGAAGACCGAGTAAGTGTTGTTGAAGGTAAGGTTGCTACATTAGAAGCTAAAAAAACAGTTGTTAGCGATGATATTACACGCATGGTTAGAATATCGCAAACTGATTATGATGCCTTAGAAACAAAAGATAGTAGTACTTTTTATATAATTGCGGAGTAGTTTGATGTTTATAGGCGAAGCAGGAATTAAATCTTTAGCTGTTGCTGAAAAACCGGTGCAAAAAATTTTTAAAGGAGCTAGTTTAGTCTATGCTGCGCAAAAATTTTTAGACTTTTTGATAAATAATACTTCTGCATATGTCAGCACTTCTGGTTCGTTATATATGTGTGGCCAAAATAATTATGGACAGCAAGGAATAGAAAATACAGCTAATGTAAAAAACTTTGTTAAAAGAAGTAGTAATGTTAAAACAGTTGTTTTGTCAGCCGATGCTTGTGGTTACATTTCACAAAACAATGAGTTTTTTTTAACAGGACGTAACTATTATGGACAACAAGGCAATGGCACTACGACAGATGTTTATGCTTTTACAAAAAAAAGTGATGATGTAAAAAAGATTTCTGTTAATGATGCTGTTTATTATTTAACTAATACTAATGATTTATATGGATGTGGGTATAATGCGTACGGCATGATGAATAATGGAACTACAGATAATACGAATATTTTTTCAAAAATAGCATCAAACATTATTGATTTTTCAGCTTCAACTTCTGTCTTGGCTTGTATATCCAATGATGGGGAATTGTTTACTTGCGGTTATGGTGGGAATGGGGCTGGTCACGGCTCTAGTGGTAATATTATAACATTAACTAAAGTAGCTGATAATGTACTTTTTGTACGTTGTGATGGTACTACTTCATTTTATATAGATAAAGATAAAAATCTTTATGGATGTGGCACTAATATAAAAGGTCAATTAGGAAATGAAGCATCTGGATTGTTTGTTTATTCTTTTGAAAAACGAGCAGAGAATGTTAAAAAAGTAAAGAATGTATCTAGTGTTACATGGTATTTAACTGAAACTGGAGAATTATATGGTTGTGGCCAAAATAATTATGGACAACAAGGAGATGGTACTACAAATGATGTAAAGATTTTTAAGAAACGAGCAGAAAATGTTGTTGACTTTGATGTTAGCGCATATTCTACATGGTATTTAACTGAAACTGGAGAATTATATGGTTGCGGTTATAATAATTATGGACAGCAAGGAATAGAAAATACAGCTAATGTAAAAAACTTTGTTA
>CALDPN010000050.1 GCA_937911235.1 uncultured Bacteroidales bacterium | reverse complement strand
AATGAACAATTCGTGATAGTTTGCATTATCGTCGTAACATTGTACCCACGCATAGATTTGTGTGAGTTTCTTACAGGTAGTCTTCTTGATGTTTGCTTTCGTAGAGATATTCCAATGGTTCAACAAGGAGTGGCTACGATGAAAAAATGTGCATACTTTGGTATCAAAGAATTAGTCAGTAAGCAGGTCTACAAGAAGTTTGGTGAGAAGGCATGGATGTTCTTCGACCCAGAAGTAAAAGAAGACCTCGACACAATTCGAGAAGCCAATGGTGCAGGTATCATAATTAACAACTGGGCTACAGGTGGCAGCCTGTCACAGTGTGGTCTTCGCTGTAATCTCGACCCTTTGGTTTTAGCTAAGACAACCATATACTGCTCGGCACACTGCATGGGCAAAGGGTTCGACCTACACGACAGTTTAGGACGTAACGTCAGATTACACAGCCTCGTTGTAGATTTGATAAAGCAAAAGAAACTCAAAGCGTTCAGACGAGTAGAGGCGCTCAACAGCACCCCAGGCTGGGTGCACGTCGACACCTTTGACAGTGACAACATTACATTTATTCCGTGAGGCATTGGTGAACAGAAAAGATGTTAAACGTATATTGAAGACCAGCTGCGCAGGCGTTTTGAGAGAACTACATAGCGATGTAGGGTTTAGTGATGTAGAGAAAATAATATTTTATAACCGATACGTTCTCACTAATCCCCATTCCGTTCCGATGATATGCTTGATGGTTCCGTGTAGCCCAAGCACGTATAACGAAATACACAACAGGGTGCTGGACAAGGTCTTGTCGTACCTGCAATACAGCCCCTCAAAACAGAATTAGTATATTTTTACTAATGAATTGGCATGATTTTTCCTTTATTTTTGTACGATTTTTGTAGGTTTTACACTATCGAAATACTCCTATAATGAAAATTATAGGAGGTTTCTTTATGCAGAATCTACGTTTCACAGGTTATGTTTACGACAACAATATCTACAACTACACTGGCGAACAGATAGGTGTCAACCTAGCACGCTATCAAGAAGTCGAGCAGGCTTTGGTCAAATGCAAGAACCGTTTGATAGAGTTGGGTGAAATCAAAGTACCTAAGACACCCGAACAGATTATCGAGGAACAGCAGGCACTGCTTGATAAACAGACCTTTGCTATCAATCAATTATTGGAGAAAGTAAATGAATTGGAATTACATCATCAACCTGCTCCCGCAAAACATACGGGAGAACACGAAAGCTGCGTTGCAGCAAGCATTACAGACAGTAGACCCGTCGTCAATAAAAACAAGGGACGACGCTCTAAGGGTAATAAACCAGCTCAAGATGCAGGGATTGCCTAGTGGTATCTTTGACAAGGTGACACAGTGCGTCAGTAGCCCATTGGCTACACCGATACTAGGAGCCCTCGGTCTTGATAAACAAGAATTTAAGAATGGATTGCAATCACTCAATCAGCTTGACACACCTTCGGCTTCGACCAACCGTTCTCTCTTACAAGGGATTGACCAGTTGAAATAGAAAACGAAAGGACACAACAATGACAGACGAAATGTACTCACACTCTGGCATCGGACTATTTGGCTACATCATCTTATTCGTTATTATCGTATGGGTATTCGGTGGAGCTTTTGGTAACAACGGGTTCGGTGGCTGGGGTAATCGTGGCTGCGGCACACCTGTAGGACTTGCTCTTGATTTCGAGAACTACAAGGCTACATGCGATGCAGAAAAAGCAGCTATCCAACAAACAGCTACTACACAGTTCTTGATTGAACAACAATCTGCTATGAACAGAGAACTGATTGCTGCACAAACCAACGCAATAAATGCGAAGATTGACTACTACGGATTCCAGAACGAAAGAGATAAGAACGCAGAATTATCTCGTGAGAATATGGAATTGAGAAATCAATTATTCGTGAAAGACCAGCTTGCTCCTGTGACAGCACAATTAGCGTCTATTCAATGCAACATGTTGAGAAGACCAGACGTTACAGGTATCGGTGTGGCATGCCCAAGTGCTGCTATATTGAATGGTTTAGGCGTTGACAGCTTGTCACGCTGTAACGGTTGCAACGGATACAACGGCACACTAGTTTAGGAAGTGGGGGACAATTTGTCCCCTACAACCTTAGAAAGGACTCACAATGTTTTATACTACACAATGTTGCGCACCAACATATCTGGTGACAAGTACAGCGAACGCTAATCTTACGTTCAGAACTGTACCAACTCTGTTGAATGGGAGCGTAATTAAATTCAGAATATCAGACAGCATCACTGACAGCTTGCCAGCGGGCACCGCTATGACCGCAACTGTCGCAGTGAACGGTGTGACGACATCTGTTCCACTGACCGATGGTATCGGTAATGCCGTCCGTACAGGTGATAACCTACGCACCAGAACTGTCTACACAGCGGTGTTTGGTTCTGACACCAATCACTTGCAGATAGTAAAGGTTAATGGTAAGCCATGCTTAGGAATTTAGTTATGCTTGGGGCAGGGTGGTTTATCTATACGAAGACAGGTCGACACACTGCCAAGAATATCTGCTTGAACCTAGTGCCATATATTGAGAAAGAATGTGGCATCGAGATTATCAAGC
>CALDPN010000049.1 GCA_937911235.1 uncultured Bacteroidales bacterium | reverse complement strand
TTTCATATTCTTCATTTCTATATCGCCACCTTTAACAGAACCTTTGGCTGTAACATCTCCTTGCAGTGTAGTTTTACCATAAAGGTCGAGACTGCCACCTCCTACTGCGGCATTGCCACCAGAGAGTTGAACCACGGCCTTAGCTTGTTGAAGTTCAAGTGTGGGGTCGGCAAAAACACCTGTCTTATCTGAAGATACTTGCAGTTGTGTACTCTTCATTTTTGAATCTCGAGCACCAACGAACATCTTTTCAGATAATAACAACATTGTACTACCTTTAGCAAGAGATTTGTCTGTGCGTTTGTCTTTATCAACATCCATAGATTTCACCTCAAGCACTTTGGCATTCACAGCCACTTTTCCTGTAGCTTTACCTTCGGAATCAGTAACTGACATATCAACAGTTTCTGTACGAATAGAAATTTTACTATCTTTTGTAAGAGCTTTTTCTTGTTGTTTTTTATCCTTCCACTCGTAGTCTAAAGTTTCAAGATCAATGTTTTTAGATTTAATAATTACATCGCCCACTGCAGGATAGTCTGCCTTGGTAATTTCACCTTTGTCATCACGTTCTACTTTTGGATTAAGGGTGCTTATTTCTACCTTGCGAGACGCCATTGTAATGGTGCTATCGTCTTGAAGCGATTCGTCTGCTTTCACAGTGCCAATATTTACATGTTTGGCAGTGATGCTCACTCCTGCTTCTTTGTTTTCACGATAGTTGCCATCGCCATCTACAGATAGTGCTGTAATATTTTCTGAACGCATACTAATGAAAGTACCAGTGGTTTTATCTTTAAATGAAGATTTATTTTTATCCACTGTTTTTTCCATTTCTTCTAGGCAAGTTTTTTGTCTGCTGGCTTCAGCAAGTTTAGAAAGTACACTAAAATAATTTGCCATAGAACTATAAAGTGTAGCTGAACAGGTTTCGAAAGACTCATAAAGTTCTCCTATCTCTAGGTAATTGGTACGTGCAGCTATAACACTTCCTAATAGGTCTTCTGTTTCAACTACCTTTTTCAAACCTTTCATATTGGACTCCACCTCACTTTTTAGAGATTTGGCCTTAGATTCAAGGTCTTTAATTTGTGAATCTAGCTGCTTGGCTTTGCCCTTAAGAATAGACTTCTTATTGGTATTTGATTGTGTGGCACTCATTGCTATGCCTGTTTCTGAACTTAGTTCCACACCTGTAATGCTAGCACACGCAGGTCGAGTAAACACCCCAGTGGCATCTTCGCTAATAAGCGACACACTACGGCCTTGTGAAACTACCTCCGACATAGGAAGCACAGCGTGCTCGTTGCCATCTTTTCCTGGGTCTTCGGCTATGTTTCGTATGTGCGAAGCACGTGTAACCACGCTTCCGCCCAACATTCCTCCTAGACCTGTGGCTTCTAGGTTTACTTCGTTGCCACGCACCACAATGCGTGAAGGCATATTATAAAGTACTCCATCATTATCTACATTACCTATAATAATTTCTGGAGCAGAAAGGATAATGCGATTATCGTCTCGAATAAATTTTCCACGTGAAAGCTCTTTAAGTTCACCTAAAGTGTCAGTCAAATTGTTTTTCATAGACTGCACTTCCATTTTACAACGTTGAATTTCTTGCAAATCCTTTTTGACACTCTTCTGAAGTTCTTCTAACTCAGATTGCCATTGTTCAAAGTTTTCTGCTATTGTGTTCATAATGGGTCGTTTCCTATACTATTAATAATGTCTATTATTTGTTTTGCCTCATCTGTGGTATCAGCTTTAATAAATGAACCTTCATTACTTATTTTAAAGTAATTGTTCTCGTTGTCGGAAAATAATATTGCACCTTTATCTTTTGTTGACCAACATTTATCATCTACAAAACCCTCAAAACCAAAAACAGTTTTCAATGTCTGTTTATAAAATGGTTCTTCAGCAGATTTCTTTTTAATGTAATTTTTTAAATCTAAGCCATTAATGTTGCTTGCATTAACTGTATCTGTACTTAAAAAAGAAACATCATTATCTATGTTACTATTGACAACAGCCTCATATTCATTAAACATTAATGATTTTTTATTCAAGTCTGGAATATCCATATTTGCATTATTAATCATCAATCCTTTAAATTCATTCCATAATTTTGTAAATTTATCTCTCAATGAAGTTTCAGTTTTATAGTCTTGAAATTGGTATGTTGTAATAGTTTGTCTTATCCATTTAGCATTTCGCCATATCTTCATAAGATTTTGCTCAACAAATCTATTACGTACATTTACAAGATTTAAGTTACCTACTACATCATCACCTTGAATCATGCCTTTAATAATTTGTTTAGCAATTTCATTGGAATACCAATCCTTTACTATAGGTTCTGTGGAAATAATAATATCTTTTATCGACTTATAATCGTTCATAAAACGAACCATTCTGGTTTTAACAGCATAAATATCTACTTTCTCTGCAGAAGGGAAAGGTTTCATTAGGAAGAAACCTGCAGCTTTATCTTTTAATGATGCATCATAATCATTTGTATCATCAATTACGGTTTTTCCTTCTCCTGCTTCCAATCGCATATAACGATTAGATTTTAGCAACATGGTGCCACCAATAGGGCGTAAGAAGATTTCTATAATATGACGGTAATGACTTATATCCACAATATCACTTAATACCTTTTCTCCTAAATTTTCCCATAATTTTTGTTCCCAATTTCCCCTATTTATTCCATCTAGATAACCTTTTACATTTGTACCAGACTCTATCGTAAGGTTATTTCTTGCTTCAATGCTTACATTTTTACCCACTATTTTCACATCACCAAGTGGTGCATTTATTGATATTCCTGTTAAAGCATCTATGCTTACTGTACCAAAAGGAGAACTTATATCTACACTTCTACCATGTGTAGAACCTTTAATAGCATACACTCCATAATAGTCTGAGATTTCAAATCCACCTCCAAAGAATTTATCACCTGGTATTATATTATCGTGTACACCAAAAGTATTTGCCATTTTTATTATCGGTAGAAAGTCAAAATAGAAACGTTCAGATCCACCATTGTCAGTAAAAGAAATATGGTGTCCGTTGGTTGAAGTGATAGAACTTACCTTGTCGTAATTGTGGGTTTGTGCAGGGACTGATGGTTTTCTATCTACATTGTAGAATGCTCCACTAACGTATGGTCTTTCTATATTTCCATCTTCGTAGTCTATTAACACCTCATCGCCAACAGCTGGAGTAAAAAAGAAACCAGCTCCATCAGATGCCATAGGCACAGAAACACGAATCCAAGGGCAACAGTTTTTTCTATTATTTATTTCATTTCTAAGAGCTTCATTTATTTCTTTTTTATCCACCTCATCATCTATCATTTCTTTTATCTCATCATCTGTCTTACCTTGTTCTCTTTTGATTTCTTCCCAATATTTTTGGTCATCTTCGTATGACGGTTGCCAAGGATACATTACACGCACCCTACCCAAACGATCAGGGTCGAAATTATCCACAACTTTAGCTCTTTGTGCAGAAGCTTTACGAATGCTTTTTTCTGGCATTGGAAGCGGATAAAAACCAGCATCTGTTTTGCCTACCAAAAGCAATTCATACTCATTTGTATAAGAAGAATTATCTTTATATGTGTTGTTATGTATTTCATACACCACATAATTTACTCCACTATACGCAACTTCATCGCCCAAATTTACTTTAGGATTTGCTGAAAAGAAAAGTCGAACTTGATTAGATTGCGCTTTTCTTTGATTCTCATCTATTTCTAGATAGGCGTCGTTTATATTTGTTTCTGTAGAAATAGTTGAATATAATTCCGTTTGGTCTGGATATGTGGTTTTATAAATTTTATTCTTCTTGTTTACCCAATATCCATACATAGTATCATTGGTTGCAACGGTCTTTATAAATGCTAAAGATGCATCGTATATTGTTCTTTCGTCGGCACAAGCATGTAGAACTGAAAAAATTTCAGTGAAAGCACAAGTATAGTCATTCCAATTACAAAACTTCTCTCCCTGTATCTTTTCTAAATATTCTGGAGCATAAACACCATATGCGCTATAACATTTTAGTGTTTCATTACCATCTTCTGCTTTAGTCAGTTCTGAGCCTGAACCTTCTAAATAATTTCTATCCACCCAACAGCATTCTTGGGTTTCAACGTATGCATTTTCATATTCTATATCAGCGTCTTCTATTGATGGTAAAATACCTGTATTACCAGCCAAACCTACTGTAAGTTTGTTGTTTACATCTGAATATAAAAACTCTCCATTGCGGTTACAAATACGCACCATAAAGTCGTAGAAACTTTCGTTGTACTGCACTGCGTATGGCAACTGATGTCCCTTTAAGAAGTGTTTTAGTTCTCCCTGCACAGAACTTCCAGCTATTTTTCTAAAATTGACAAAATTATTGCTACTACATTTTGCTAATGTTGGATTAATAATGCCTTCTACTAGTTTTTTTGCAGTAAATGCTTGGCAAAACTTATCTAGAGTTAAGAAATAATCTGCACTATATGCCTTTAGAGTTACATAACTACCTTTTTTTCTAACATTGAAAATAAAGTAGTCTTTTGCTACTACTACAGAGTCTTCGTATAATGTAATCAACTGACCATTAAGGCTTGAAATAGTAACATTTTTATTAGTTAGATAAAGTTCAATCTCCAAAGAATTTGGTTTATACATTTGCATATCATGAACAAACTTCAACAATTCTCCAGAGTCTGATGACTTTTTATTTTCTTCACCAGATTGATAAAATGAGAAATTGGCATTTTCTTTGTCAAAGTCATTTATTTCTATACTGTATGCCATAACATTACTGTTTTTAGGTTAAACACTTTAATCATTTATACTATTAATTATATCTACTATTATTTTATCATAGTCTTTAGGGTGTGCTTTTTGAAGATTTCCATCTGTTGCAATCTTAAAAAAGTTTCTCTTATCATCAGAAAATAAAATTGCTCCTTTTTCGCGTTCGGTCCACGCTCTTTCATCGTTTAGCTTATAATACTCATCTAGCCCTGTTGCTGTTAGCGCTGCTGTTTTTAATATAGACTTCACGTCTATACCTGTTTCTTCTTTTCTTCTTACTGCATCTTCTATATTGATTTCGTCACTCCATTTATCCATCTCTATCACATCACTTAGATTCTTTTGTGAATCTACGGTGTATTTTAGTTCCTTATACATCAACTCTTTTGAGTTTATTACATAAGGGAGCTCTTCATCTTGGTTCCAATTCTTCATTTGAGATTTAAAAATTCTATCAAAGTCTTCTATTTTTGATTTTATGTCCTTATCTTGCAATTTATAAGTATCAAATAATGAATCTTTTATCTCTATAATTTCTTCTGCAGTTTGGCGCATAGCTCTTAATTGTCCACATTCGTCGGAGCTTAACATATAATCTCTATCTTCCAATGCTTCTTCTGCGATAACACCCAAATCTGTTACCAACGTTTGACCTACAGATTGAATAGGAGTATTTCTATACATTTTTACTCTTTCAGACAAACTCTCCCACTTCTGACACATAGAATTATAATTCATTATTATTGTATATGTTCCAGTAATGGTGTTTAATAGCACATCGCCCACAGATTTATTGTTTGTACAAGAAAGAAATGAACCAAAATTATTGTTTGCTCTATCTCTTTCTACAATTGTTTCTCCATCGCCAGCTTCTAAACACATATAGCGATTAGATTTTATAAGCATATTTCCTCCTATTGGGCGAAGTATCACCTCTAAGTATGTTCTTATAAAACTAAAATCTATACCTGCTACTTTGTTTATCATTGCAAATGGTTCTACAAATATCCCTAAGTTTTCTTTGTTGCGGAAATATCCAGGAATATTGGTTCCGGATGTTATGGTTAGATTGTTTCTTGCTTCTATGTTTACATTTTTACCTACAATATTCACATCGCCCATTGGTGCTTCTATGCTTATACCAGAAAATGCATCTATATTTACTGTACCAAAAGGAGAACTGATATTTATGCTTCTATTGTGAGTGGAACCTGTAATAGAATATATGCCATAATAATCGGCAATTTCAAATCCACCGCCTAAGTATTTTGAATAAGGACCGTCGAATATTCTAAGGTCTGCAATTCCGTAAGAGGCTGCCAATTTTAAAAATGGCATTATGTTTGAAATATACCTTTCCCCACCACCATTATCTATAAATGAAATATGATGACCATTCACTGAGGTGATTGATTTTACAATGCCACGTGTTTGGCTTCTTGAAGGAAGTGAAGGTCTATTTATATCATTGTATAATGAACCACATACATATGGTCTTTCTACATTTCCGTCTTCAAAATCTACCATTACCTCATCTTTGAAAGATGGACTAAACAAAAAGCCTGCTCCATCAGATGCCATAGGTGAAGAAATGCGAATCCATGGTGTAGAATTAATATTGTTTAAAGAGTACTCATTGCCCTCTATCTTTTCATTTTGCCATGGGTATTGCACACGCACACGACCCAAACGTGAAGGGTCGAAATTGTCTACCACAATAGCCCTTTGTGCAGAAGCTTTTCTAACATATTTTTCTGGCATTGGAAGAGGATAAAAACCTTTAGTTGTTTTTGGAACTAAAAGCATTTCGCATTGCTCAACGCAGTCTGAAGTGAGTGTAAAATTAATTTGGTATAAGACGTATGAAGTGTTTTTATAAATTATAGTTCCACCCAATCCTATGCTTGGATGTTCTGTAGTAAGTACCTTAAGTTGACCATTTTTTGTTTCTTCTTGAATACGATACAACTCTTGATAGCCTTTGTTGTCTCGAGTCAATACTGTTTCCTCCTCTACTGCAAGTGGAGATGAATACAACAATGTTCCTTTAGGGTATTGTTTACTAAATACTGAATTAAAATATAATACAAAAAGCTCATAGTGAGAATAGTTTAATGACATCACTCGGTTTGCAGCGAGTAAGGAGTCTTTAAGGGTTCTTTCAAATGCTAATGCACGCACTAAGGTACAAGCTTCTGAAAATGGATGGGTAAAGTCTAACCATGAAGAATATTCTTCTGTTTCTACTTGTTCTAGATATTCTGGAGTTAAAACTCCAAATGCTATATTTAGTTTTTTATTTGTTTCTGTGTTTTCTTCTGTATTGTTTTCTGAACCTAACAAATAATTCTTATCTACCCAACCTGCTTCATTAGATTCACTGTAAGACTCCACATATTCTATCTCTTGTGGATTTAGAGAACTTAAACGCACCAAATTGGTAGGTTTAAGTCCTATATTTAGTTTATTGTCTTCATCTACATATAAAAACTCACCATCTCTATTGCACACCCTCACCATAAAGTCGTATAAACTCTCATTGTATTGCACTGCATATGGAATAACAGTACCTTGAAAGTTTTTCACGTTGCTCACCACGCAATTGCTAATATTCCCACTCTTACTACCTGTTTGTATTTCTCTAAACTTATCGAAATGTTTACTTTGAGATTGTTGTAAGCTTGGTTTTATAATGTCATCTACCAATGTTTTGGCTGTAAAGGCCTGACAAAATTTGTCTATTGTAAGAAAGTAATCTAGGCTATAAGCTTTTAGTACTACCTTCTCTTTTTTTTGTTTAATGTTAAATATATAATAGTCTTTTGCTAATGTTATATTATTGTTTGTAAGTGTTATTAACTTGTTTCGAAAGGTTTCTATATCTTTCTCTGTTTGTATTTCTACTTCTAAGCAATTTGATTCATACATCTTTTTGCTTAGTGAAGCATTAAGTAATACCTCTGACACTTGCTCTGAAGTATCTTGTGTAAAAGAGACTGATTCAGCGGTATCATCTTTAAATGCCTTTTTGATTTCTACCTTATATCCCGCTGTCATAGCTATATGATTAACTATTAACTATTAACTACTAATCTTCTGTGAGTATTTACACCTATATAATCTACATCATGAAGCAATATCTTCATATTTAGAATCATACTTTGGCTTTTCTTATGATGCGTATTAAATATTTCTTCTATTTCTACGATATAACCATTTAGCACTGATGCTGTTTCGTATGATTCAACCAAACGATCGTCTGCATATTTTACATTAAATAAAACAGAAAATGAATAACATTCTCTTTGTTTTAAAATAGTGTATAAGTTTTTATAACCTTCGCCAGATATAGAACGCAATGTTATATGTGCTAGTGAAGCATTGGAAGGTCCATATGGTTGGCCCAACTTATCACGAGAACGAAAAGACTGATAATCAAAATTTTGTATTGTATATCCGTCTTCTTGACGCAAGTTCATTTGTTCGGTTATATCTCCTAAAAAAAGAACTGCTTTAAGTTGATTTGAAAAGAATTCGGCCATAAAAATCAAGTTTATAAATTATAATTTTGAAATTCTATTGTATCCACAATAGTTTTCTCTGCCACAAGTTCAAGTTTTATAAGTCTTAAACTCTTACCATTTATATCGTATGACTCACTCATCGAGAAACATGAAGCATTCTCGAATGTCACTGTTTTTCTTCCTTCTTGTGATTGTGTTTGAGTAGGAAACTCTAATTCTATACAACCAGATAACAACATTCGTTTTATATACCAATCGTAAATAGTAAGGTCTTCTTTCCCTGGTGAAACCAATGTTATTTCTATACTATTGTTTTTAGCATCCGTATCTGGAAGTCTATAATTATATCCGCAAGAAATCTTGTACACACAACTCACTACTTGATACTGTTTATCGTAGTTTCCTATTGCGTTGTCGCCTATTTTTAATATTGCAGATAATGACATGATTTCAATTTTTTAAATAAGAGGACGACAATGTCGCCGTCCTCTCTTCACAGTAAATATTAAATAATTATTTCCAAGGATTTGCGAACTCTACTGGTCCATTTTTCAATTCTTGGCAAACTATCTCTATTTCTTCATAGTGACCTTCACCATCTTCCCATTTCTCTGTGAAATGTACGCAGTAGCAACCTTTACCGGTTAGTTCTTTCATTGTAGAACCATCTACTGTGTTTGCGAAAGAGATTTTCACGTCACGAGGATCGTTTGCAGAAAGCATCCATTGTAGAAGTTGGTTATTACCGTCGTTCATTGCTTTAACACGGATAACGATTCTACCACCACGTGGAATACCAGCGATTTGACCTTCACGATCCACTTCTTGGTTAAACTTGTAGTCAACCAACATTACTTCACGGGCTTCAAAGCCACTTACCTCCAATTGTACTGGAGTTTTATTTTCTGCCATAGTTTTAAATTTAATTAGTTACACAATCTGTTAACTTATGCCCAGTCGTTTTCATAAACAACTGAACCAAATTCGATCTTTTGACAAGTGATAACGATTTGTTCAGAGTGTTCTTTTTTGTCTTCCCATTTTTCGTCGAAGTCGATGCAGTAACCATTTGTAAATTTAATGGTTTTCATCACTTTACCTGTCTTGGTTTCCATAAAGGTAATAGTACCGTTTTTAGGTAAATTACGTTCAATCATCCAAGCTAATAAGTCTGGAGTACCATCGTTATGAGCTTTAACACGAATTGTAATTTTACCACCACGTGGAATACCTGACATTTGTCCTTCGATGTCGGTTGCCTGATCAAATTCGTAGGTTACCATTAACACTTCGCGTTCTTTGTAACCATCAATTTCCAATTTTACAGGAGTCTTTGCCATAGTTTTAAAGTTTAAAAGTTTAAATAATTTAGATAACATCTTAATTAAGACATTTGGGTTTCTTTATCCTTTTTGTCTGCTGCCACTTTAATGATAAAGTTTTTAGCAGAGTAGAAAGGAGTCAAGCTAATATCACATGTGATTCTTTTTGTAATTGGGTCTTGGGTAGGCTCTTTAATTTCATAATTTTGGAACAAGTTTCCATAACCTTTGTAATCATTTAAGAAAGCTTGAATTTTAGCTTTTAGATTTTTTGGTGAGTTATATGGGTCCCAGTTTTCTAGAGCCACTTCGTGAACATAGTTCATAAGTACTTTTTTCACCCAGTCGAATACGCGTACTATTGGATATTCTTTCATTGCAGTGTTGTCGCCATTGTAAAGAGTGGCATTGTTAAATGCTATTACTCTACCTTCTGAATACACCATAGGAATTACTTGATTGTCCATTAGTGAAGCGATTTCAGATTTTAATAAGTCTAGACGTACACCTTTAACACCGTCTAGTGTACCATATTTTTTACCACCAGCACCTTGTGCCATGCTAGCACTCTCGTCGTATAGTTTGCCTGCAAGAGCAGAAGAACTTGAGATAAAGAATGCTGGGTTTTCTTTTTCGTCTGCTGATAGTTGTTCAGACTCACGACCTACAATCCAGTTGGCTGTCATAATTACATTTTGTAGCTCAATGTCGCTGTCTTTGTAGCCTTCTGTATTAGCAAAAAGGTCGTCGAAAGAATATTCATCTGCGTGGTCTGTAAGTAGCATTACTTTATATTTGAATGCTATTTTTGCCCATTGAAGTAGAGATACTTTGTCTTGGAACACATTGCCAGGCACTACAAGCAGACTATAGCAATCTTTTAGGCTTAAACGGTCGAAACCACCTCTTAAAATAGCATCTACTTCACCTGCAAAACCAGAGTCTGGGTCGGCAATGTCATCTTTGTAAACATTGATAACGCGTAGGTTTTTCACCTTTTCTGCATTTGCTGTTTTAAAGAAAGAGTCTAATGCACGATAAGAACGTTCTAGGTTTGCTGTAGCAAAAAGTGCATCTGTAATACCTTGTTGTAGAACTTTTTCTTGCTTTTCTTCTTTTGCTTTGCAAGCTTCTACAAATTCTGTTGCACTTGTGTGACCTTCTTCTAGCACTTCTAACCAACCTTTAATGTCGTTGATAAGACCTTCACGTTTGTCTTTGAAGCGTTTGTCTGATAAGAACACTGCTTTTGCTGCTTTTTTTGCAGGGTTTAGATTGTCTGCATCTGGCATAAAACCACGTACTGCATTAAATCCACCGAACGCAGATAAAAGTTCTGCTGTATTTTTATTTTCGCTAGCACTTGCAACTGGTGCTTGTTCTGCTACTGCTTGTTTTTTTACTTCTAATTCAGCCATAACTCATTCGTTTTATTTGTTTTCTTCCAATTCTGCTAACATTGCTTTTAGCATTTCTTTTAACTCTTCTTTTGCAGAAGCATCTTTTAAAATCTCTCTTAGTTTACGATTTTGTTCTATGCTTTTGCGAATTTTAGCATTGGTGTCGATTTTTAGTTTCACAGAAGATAAAAACTCACTGTTTTTCACTAAATTTCCTTTTCCACCTTGGGCTTCAAAGTCACGAAGTTCATTAAACTTAAGCACTTCGTTTACAGAACCACCCTCTTCGTCTACGAAATCCACTTCCACACTTGGTTTGAAGTGTGCAAATGCATCAGAGATAGTTTGAATGTTTTCTACAAACTCTGGATTACCTGGCTCAGCGTCCGATGTGTATTGATCTATCATCAAAGTTTTGTTGTTGTCAATCGGACTAACCTTTGCGTTTGACTGTTCATCTGGAGCCATTGAGATGAAATTTTCTTTCATTGCCATAATTGTAATAGTTTAAGGATTAATTATTTATTTTTTTACTGTAAATTCTATTTTGTCGTCCATGATGTTCACTTCTACCGTGTCGCCTTCTTTCACCTTTCCACCGATAATAAGTTTTGAAAGTGGGTGACGAAGTTCTTTGCGAATAATTCCGATAAGCGGACGAGCACCATATTGTTGGTTATAACCTTTTGCGGCTATTTCTTTTTTTACCTCATCGGTCATTACTAGTTTTATATTTTGCTCTGCAAGCAATTTTAGTAAACCATTTAAGTGTATGTCAAATATTTTTACCACGCCATCTGGCATAATTGGTGAAAATGGCACTATTTCTGTAAGACGACCAAGAAACTCTGGGCGAAAATGACCTTGCATAATGTCCATCAACTCGTTGTTTTCTGGAATGCGACCATCGTTGAATTTATCTACAATAAACTGACTTCCAATGTTTGATGTAAAAAGAATCAAAGCATTTGAGAAATCTCCTACCCTGCCTAAACGGTCGTGTAGTTTTCCTTCATCAAGAATTTGTAAAAACAAGTCAAAGACAGATTTGTGAGCTTTTTCAATTTCGTCGAACAACACCACTGAATATGGTTTTTGACGAATTTTGTTTACAAGCAAGCCACCTTCTTCATATCCTACATATCCTGGAGGAGCTCCATAAAGAAGCGCCACAGAGTGTTCTTCTTTAAACTCCGACATATCAAAACGTAAAAGTGAAGATTCGTCTTCAAAAAGAAACTCTGCAAGTGCTTTTGAAAGTTCTGTTTTACCTGTACCTGTAGGACCAAGGAAGAAGAAAGAACCCATTGGCTGACCTTTTTTGTTTAGTCCACTGCGAGATTCAAATACAGAGTCTAGCACTGTTTTCACTGCGTGGTCTTGACCAACAACACGTTTTTTAAGAGTTTCTTCGCCATTTACAAGTTTTTCTCTTTCCGTTGAGTTTAGTTTTCCCAAAGGAATACCTGTTTGTTTTGCTACCACTGCTGTAAGGTCTGCTACTTCTAGTGCTGTTTGAGTTTCTTTTTGCGCATCATTTTTGGTTCTCACAGACGCCATAGTGCGGTCGACAAGGTCGAAAACAGAGTCTGGAAGCGCTTTTTCTGTCAAATAACGTTTTGCAAGTCGAATAGCTTCTTTTATCACATCATCGCTAATAGTCAATCCGTGAAACTCTTCGTATGAGCCAATAGCACCTTTTAATATCTCGAAGCAATCTTCTGCGTTTGGTTCGTCTATATTTAGTTTTTCTAGTTTTGTAACAAACTCTTTGTCTGTCTCAATATTTTTGGTGAAACCATCTACACTTGCTGTGCAAAGTAAAAGCACATTGCCACGGCTTAGTTCTTGTTTTAGTATTGCGCTTGCAGCAAAAAGCGTAGATTGTTTGTCGAATAGTTTATCAATAGATTCTATTAGTAAAATTGCATTCTTATGTTCCTTTACTTCGTTTAAAATCTTTTTAAAACGGTCTTCAACCTCACCTTTATAAGAAGCATCTGCACCTAGAGCAGCCAAGTCTATTTCATAAAGAGTTGCATCTTTTAAGAAAGTTGGTGCTTTCCCGTCTGCTAGTGCCATAGCAAAAGCATTTACCAAAGATGTTTTTCCCACTCCAGACTCACCAGTAATAAGTAGGTTTGATTTTGTTTTGCGTGAAAGGATTTCAAAAATGGTAGAAATCTCATCTTCAAAACCAATCACTGTGCCTAGTTTGCCATTTGCTGCTTCTGCAGTTTTGTTGATGCAATATTTTTGTAGGTTGTTGCCTATTTTTGCATTTGGTTGGCTTCCTGGAATCACGGACAATGCACGCATTGTCCCTACACTTGTTTGTGCTGCATTGCTACTCGCTGCTCCCATCTTTTCGCAGATTTCTGCGGCAGTAAGAGGCAATGTTTTAAGAGCATCAAAAGAGAAACCTACTCCAGGAGTAACAAGTGAAGCAAGAATACAAACTGCATCACATTCTTCTAGAGAGAAGCGTTTTTGATACTCTACAGCCTCGTCTAAAACGGCATTTGATTCATCTGAAAGTGGTAAATCTGTGCTAGGACGTGTAGCACGAGGAGCAAGAGAGATTTGTACATCAGCCCATTCTTGTAGGTAATAATAGTCTTTGTCTAAGTCTATTTCCAAGAAGTGAACTAGTCCTGCTTCTTTATGAAGTACGGCTTTGAATAGGTGTGCTGGATAAACCGCATTGCTAGAATATTCAGCTGCAAATGATTTTGCAATATTTACTAATTCTGTTTTCACAACCCGCTTATTTTTGATTGCGATGCAAATGTAATGTCGGGTTTGATACGTTGTTATTTACTTTAAGAATTTACAACACAAAGGGTGTTTCCTTAACGTACGTTTATCGAAGCGCAATTTTTTTTAAACTATGTAAACTTAACTATTGCAAAAATCTTAACTCAATCCTTATTTATTTTAACTTTCGGAAGTTTGGAGGGTCTAAGGGAATTTGAGATTTTGGGGAGTTTGAGGAGTTTTGGGAGAAATTTTGACAAAAAATGCACGGTCCATTGTGCACTTTTTGAATTTTTTGCACATTAAAGCGTGCAATTTTAGAAAAAAGTATTATTTTTGCCATAAGAAAATATAAAATACTATGGAAAATCTATTTGCAACATATAAAAACCTAATAAGTAATACCGATACTACTTATGTGCGTGAAAAGCATAATGACATAGACTGGAATAGCCGTCTTGTTGCTATCTTAGGTTCAAGAGGTACAGGAAAAACTACAATGATTTTGCAACATATTCGCCTACACGAGGATATTAACACTACGCTATATGTAACAGCAGATGATTTTTATTTTACCACACACCGACTTGAAGAACTGGCAAACGAGTTTAGACTATATGGAGGCAAACATTTATACATAGATGAAATACATAAATATAAAGGTTGGTCCACAGAAATAAAGAACATTTATGACAAGATGCCAGATTTAAAAGTTGTATATAGTGGATCTTCTATTTTAGAATTAGAAAAAGGTGGTGCAGATTTAAGTCGCAGAAAATTAGAATATTACTTACCTGGTTTAAGTTTTAGAGAATATCTTATTATTAAAACAGGAATTGAATTACCAAAATATACATTGTCAGAAATATTAGAAGGGAAAGTAGAATTTCCAAAGGAATTAGATAAACCCCTACCACATTTTGAGATGTACTTAAAAGAGGGATATTATCCTTTCTTTAAAGAAGGTAATTATGCTATGCGACTATCAGGCGTGGTTAAACAAGTGGTAGAAGACGACATTCCAAAGTTTGCAGATTTTGATGTAGCTTCTATATATAAATTAAAGAAATTCCTTTATGTATTAGCACAAAGCGTACCATTTAAACCTAATTATGCCAAATTGGAACGCGATTTAGAAATCTCTAGAAACACCCTACCTAAATATTTACTATACTTAGAGAAAACAGGTTTAATTAGTTTATTAAAAGAGAAAACTCAAGGAATCAAATTATTAGAAAAAGTCGAAAAAGTATATCTTCAAAATCCTAACCTTTCTCATATACTTTCAGAAACAGAACCCAATATAGGCCAAATCAGAGAATCAATATTCTTTGCATGGCTAAGTGTTAATCACTTTGTTTCTGCCTCAAATACATCAGACTTTGAAATAGATGGTCTAACATTTGAAATTGGCGGCAAAAACAAAACAAAAAAACAATTAGCCACCATAGACCCTAAAAAAGCATACGTAGTAAAAGACGGCATCGAAACCGCCTTCCAACACACCATTCCCCTTTGGATGTTTGGATTTGAGTATTAATAGAAAATACAATAAAACACAAATTTAATGAAGAAATTATATAGAGACCCTAGAAATAGTATATTAGGTGGTGTTGCTAGTGGTATCGCCAAGTATTTTAATAAAGATCTTACCCTTATTAGATTATTATTCGGTTTTCCAATTTTAATGTTTAAAAGTTTGCCTGAATTAATTTTTATCCCAATAATAATCTATTGGCTTATGTGGATTTTTGTTCCCCTAGAAAAAATAGATACAACAGAGAATTTGTCAAAAATTCAAAAAGCAATTCACTCTAAACTTGGCAGAATTTTAGCACCTATTCTTTTTTTATTCCTTGTTGCTGCTACGATTTTACTATGTGCAGTTCTTTTTGCCACATTTATGTCATTAATAAGTTGGCTTAGCCATTAATACAATAAAACTCCCTCTGAGATTTGGTTTTTCTCAGAGGGCATATATTTTTTTGCTATTAAAACCTTAGGGCTAGACCGAGGCTGTTGCCGTAGAAGTTGAGATTGAGTTCTGGGGCATCAGCGGTTTTTGGGTTAAAACTTTCATTGTAAGCCTCGTAGCTTTGTCTTTTGTTTAATTTTCCTACGCAAAACAAAGGAATACCTGTTGCTAAAAAAGCTGGGCCTGCCAATACACCCACAACTCCTGCAGTATAAACAGCATCATAAGAGCAAGAACAAGTACTTGGTAAAAATATTAAACAAGCTAGACCAGCAGCAGTAACCGCACTACCTGCGGCAAGAAATGCTGTACCCACTTGTTTTTGCACTTTACCTTTTTTAAATAACTTATATGCTATTGCGCAATTCTTTTCTGCTAGTTGAAGATATTCTGAGTCGGTTATAACTTTACCTTCAAATGCAATTAGTTTTTCACCGTCATAATCTATAATTTGATTATTACTAGATAGTTTAAAAATATCTTCTTCACCATTTGAATAAACAATCTTTGAAATATCACCCTTATTTATCTCATAAACAGGACCTTCCAGATTTGAAACTTTTCTATATTCAACCACAGAAGTTCCTATTTTATTGATTTTAGAACGTATCTCATCACCGTTTTTAAGGAAAATAATGTCATCTGCCCACATTGCTACCGAAAACATTATTGCACAAAATAAAAATAAAATTCTTTTCATAGTTTCTGTTCTTATACTTTATAACTTATTTTTCCTTAAGGATTAGAGTTTTGCAAATTTCAATGCTTCACCTTTGGTGGTTTCGTCGATGGTGCCGTTTGCGTAAACAGGGCGACCATTTACGAAAGTATAGGCCACTGAAACAGGTAGAGTTTTGCCTTCGTATGGCGACCAACCACATTTTGAAAGTACGTCTGACGCTGTCACATTTATAGGAGTACTGCGACGCACCACTACAAGGTCTGCCTTGTAACCCTTACGAATAAATCCACGTTTTTCCATACGATATAGGCGCGCAGGGTTGTGACACATTTTTTCTACCACTTGTTCCACGCTAAGCACACCTTGTTTTGCAAGTGAAAGCATTAGAGGAAGCGAATACTGAATACCTGGCATACCAGACACAGCAGTAAGAGCATTTCCCTCTTTTTGCGAAAGCAAGTGTGGAGCATGGTCGGTACCTATCACATCAATTTTGTTAGAAGCCACAGCTTTTAGAAGCGCTTTTTTGTCTGCTTCGTTTTTAATAGCAGGGTTACATTTGATGCGTGCTCCTAGTTTGTCGAAGTCGGCAGCATCGAACCAAAGGTATTGAGGACAAGTTTCTGCTGTGATATGTTTTTCTGTAAGTGGCTTATCTTCAAATAGTGCAAGTTCTTTTTCTGTACTGATATGAAGTACATGCAAGCGAGTTTTATACTTGCGTGCCATATCTACTGCAAATGAAGTAGCTTTATAACAAGCCTCGTGTGAGCGAATTATAGGGTGAAGACGCACAGGAAGGTCGTCGCCGTGTTCTGCTTTAAGTCGAGCCACGTTTGCAGCAATTATAGCATTATCTTCGGTATGCACTGCTACAAGGGTCTTCACTTGTTTGAAGAAATTTTCCATTGCAGTGGCATCGTCCACAAGAAGATTACCTGTAGAAGAACCAATAAATAGTTTTATACCGCACACTTTTGTTGGGTCTGCCTCCAAGACTTCATCCAAATTGGTATTGCTTGCACCAAGGTAACAGCTATAGTTAACAAGCGACTTCTCTCCTATCATAGCCATTTTTTCTTCCCACGCAGCAAGCGACACAGTAGAAGGGTTGGTGTTTGGCATATCCATCACAGAAGTAACACCCCCTGCCACTGCAGCACGGCTTTCTGTATAGAAATCTGCCTTTTCGGTCATACCTGGGTCGCGAAAATGCACATGGTCATCTATCACACCTGGCATAAGGTAACAGTCTGAAGCATCAATCACCTCAGCCTTTTCACGTACAGAAGCAGGCACCTCGCCTTTATAAATACTATCAATTATATCATTTTTTACAAGCACCGCACCCTTAAAAATGCGACCCTCGTTTACTATGTGTGCGTTTTCTATTAAAATCATTTTAATTAGGAATTAGGAATTAGGAATTAGGAATTTCTGTGCAAGCGAGAGCAGAACCAAGTTTACTTGAGTTATGCCGAGCGCAGCCAGAAATCAAGGACATAGTCCTTAATTAGGAGTTGGATATTTACGAAACCATGAGCGGATTTTAAGTTTCAACACGCCTAGAAGCGCTTCGCTAAAAATACCTCCACTCATTTTTGATGTGCCTAGTTCGCGGTTTACAAAGATAATAGGCACTTCCTTAATCTTGAATCCACACTTGTAAGCAGTAAATTTCATTTCAATTTGGAAGGCATATCCCACAAATTTAATCTTGTCAAGTTCTATTGTTTCTAGCACTTTGCGAGAGTAACAAACAAAGCCCGCAGTGGTATCAGCCACAGGAATGCCAGTTACAAAACGAACATATTTAGAAGCAAAATAAGACATTAGCACACGTCCCATAGGCCAGTTTACCACATTCACCCCAGACACATAACGCGAACCCACAGCCACATCGGCACCCTCTTCGGCGCAAGCCTTGTAAAGACGCACAAGGTCGTTTGGATTGTGAGAAAAATCGGCATCCATCTCAAAAATATAGTCATACTTGTTGGCAATAGCCCAGTCGAAACCTGCTATGTAGGCTCTTCCCAAACCTTGCTTTCCAGGACGCTCCAAAATATGAAGATTGCTTGTAAATTCCTTTTGCAGATTTTTTACAATAGCGGCAGTACCATCAGGCGAATTGTCGTCAATCACCAAAATTTCAAACGCCACTGGCAGTGCAAACACAGCACGAATTATTGCCTCTATATTTTCCTTTTCGTTATATGTAGGAATAAGTACTAGATTCTTTGACATAGTATTTTTCATTTCTAACATACAAACTTACAGAAAAAAAATGACTTTCAATCAAGTTTAAGAAATTTTATTATTATTTTTGTGTCCACGTTGTTATGAACATAAACGACTTAGTAAAGATTATAGCGGGGAGCGAGGGGTATAAGGAAATAGAAAAGTGGTTTTCGAGTACTTCAAAATTCCTTAAATTAGGCGGAATGTTTGGTTCTGCCCCTGCCCTTTTTGTGCATACCGCTCAGAAAAAGGCTGACGCAAAGGCACTTTACGTGCTTCGAGACGCAGAAGAAGCAGGTTATTTCTACAACGACATACTACAACTTTCGCAAAGCAACGAAGTCTTTTACTTCCCTTCTTCATACAAAAAGAAAGTAAGAGCCGACCTACAAAAAGACGGTGCAAACCTTGTGCTTAGAACCGAAACGCTCAATGCACTGAGCAAAAATCAGGCAAAGGTGGTGGTTACTTATCCAGAGGCACTAGCCGAACTTGTGGTAAAACCAAAAGCACTTGAGTCTGAAAGTTTAACCCTAAAAGCGGGCGAAAGTGCAGACCTAAATACCTTAAGCGAAATGCTTACCGACTATGGTTTTGAGAGAGTAGATTTTGTTTATGAGCCAGGGCAGTTCTCTATAAGAGGTAGCATTTTAGACGTTTTTTCATATTCAAACGACCTACCTTATCGTGTAGATTTTTGGGACGACGAGATAGACAGCATTAGAACCTTCGACATAGAAAATCAACTTTCTGTAGAGTCACTAAATGAAATTTCTATTGTTTCAAATATTTTACAAAACACTGTAGAAGAAGAACTTGTAAGCGTTTTTGAATATTTTTCAAAAGATTTTGTATTTGGTTTTATCGATGCCGCCTACACACACGACATCATAAAACAAATATCTAACGAAAACGCCGAAACTTCACTTTTTATAAGCCAAGAAGACTTCAATGCTCAGTGCAGAGAGCACAAATGCATTGAATGGGGCGTGAGAAACTTCTTTAGCAGCAAGAAATCGATTAGTTTCAATCAAGGCATTCAAGGCGTATTTCACAAAAACTTCGACCTTGTGGCAAGCAACTTCCAGGAGTTTCAAAGCCAAGGTTACGAAGTGTTGGTACTGAGCGACAACGCAAAACAAATAGACCGACTAAAAGAAATACTTGCCGACCGCCCAGAGCATATCAGTTTCACCCCTGTTATCAATATTGTTCACGAAGGTTTTATCGACCACGACCTGAAGATTTGTGTTTATACCGACCACCAAATATTTGAACGTTACCATAAATATTCACTTAAGTCGAACAAAACACGTGCGGGCAAGGTGGTAATGTCGCTCAAAGAACTTACCCAACTGCAAGTGGGCGACTTTGTGGTGCACGTGGACCACGGCGTTGGCAAATTTGGTGGACTTATCCGCACAGAAATCAACGGCAAAATGCAAGAAGTGGTAAAACTTCTGTTTAGAAACAACGATATTGTTTTTGTAAACATCCACTCTCTGCACCGCATTTCAAAATACAAGAGCAAAGACGGCGAGCCGCCAACACTCAACAAACTTGGTACTGCAAGTTGGAGTAACCTAAAAGATAAAGCAAAGAAAAAGGTTAAAGACATTGCGCGTGAGCTTATTGCCCTTTATGCAAAACGCAAGTCTGAAAAAGGTTTCAGCTATTCAAAAGATAGTTACTTGCAACAAGAGCTTGAGTCTTCTTTTATTTACGAAGACACTCCAGATCAACAAAAAGCCACTGTGATGGTAAAAAAGGATATGGAGAGCAGCAAGCCAATGGACCGACTTATCTGTGGCGACGTAGGCTTCGGCAAAACAGAAATTGCTATGCGTGCTGCGTTTAAAGCAGTGACCGACAGCAAACAAGTGGCAGTGCTTGTGCCAACCACCGTACTTGCGTTTCAACACTTCAAAAGTTTTTCTCGCCGCTTAAAACGCTTCCCTTGCAGAATAGAATACCTATCAAGAGCAAGAAAAGCTGCCGACGTGAAAAAGATACTTGAAGAACTTGCCGAAGGCAGAATTGATATACTTATTGGCACACACAAACTGCTAAGCAAAGAAGTAAAATTCAAAGACCTTGGTCTACTTATTATAGACGAGGAACAAAAATTTGGCGTTAGCGCAAAGGAAAAGCTGAAAGCAGTTAAGGCAAATGTTGACACCCTTACACTTACTGCCACCCCTATTCCACGTACCCTGCAGTTTTCACTTATGGGTGCGCGCGACCTTTCTGTTATCAATACACCTCCGCCAAATAGATACCCTGTGCAAACAGAACTTATTGGTTTTGACGACGACACAATAAAAGATGCAATTGAATTTGAAATAAGTCGTGGAGGACAAATTTTCTTTGTAAACAACAGAGTTAATAACCTGCCAGAGCTAGAAGACAAAATACGCCGACTAGTGCCTAAAGCACGTATTTGCGTGGGACACGGCCAAATGGATAGCGAAAAACTAGAAGAAATTATTCTTAATTTCATCAATTATGAATATGATATTTTGCTAGCCACCACTATAATTGAATCTGGGATTGATATTCCAAATGTGAATACCATCTTTATAAATTCGGCTCAAAACTATGGATTGAGTGACCTTCACCAGTTGCGCGGTCGCGTGGGTAGAACAAATAAAAAGGCGTTCTGTTATCTTATTTCGCCACCGCTTAGCACCTTGTCTGCCGACTCTCGTCGCCGTCTTCAAGCCATTGAAAATTTCTCAGACCTTGGCAGCGGCATCCACATAGCAATGCAAGACCTCGACATACGTGGAGCTGGCAATATTTTAGGTGGAGAACAAAGTGGATTTGTGTCAGATTTAGGATACGAAACCTATCACAGAATATTGGACGAAGCAATTCACGAGCTAAAATACAACGAGTTTGCCGACCTTTTTGAAGAAGAAATTCAAGAAGAAATCAGAAATTTCACCACCGATTGCATCTTTGAGTCGGATTTGGAACTACTATTCCCTGTGGAATATGTGGAAAACATCTCCGAACGTGTAGATTTGTATCGCAGACTCGACAACACCAAAGAAGAAGACAAACTTTTGGCACTCGAAAAAGAGTTGGAAGACCGTTTTGGCGCCATTCCAGAAGTAACAAAAGAACTGATAAATGTAGTGCGCCTGCGTCAAATAGGCATGCAACTTGGCATCGAAAAGCTAACGCTAAAAAACAAACGCCTAACAGCATACTTCATCAGCAATTTCGAGTCACCATACTATCAGTCTCCTATTTTCAACAAAATGCTCGAATACGCCCTTGCCAACTACAACACTTGCGTCTTCAAAGAGGACAAAGGCAAACGAATGCTTGTAATTGAGCCAATGGAGTCAGTGAGCAAAGCGTTGGAAATCTTTAAAGGGATTGGGTAACGTGTAGGAACAATGCGTGCCAAAAATCACTTATAAAACGTAATCCAATTGGTGCAGTATGGGTGTTTGTAGGGTTGGAGAATGATAATTTTGCCATCTGAGCGATACCAAGCATGATTCCAGCCACTACCCATATCGGTATAAATAGCCTTGGTCACTCCATAAGTTTTAAGTGTCTTCTTGAAGTCACCAAACTTAATCACCCTTTGCGACTCTATTACACAAAGTCTGCCATTATGATCACAAAGAGCACGAAAGATATTTTGGTTATTATCACCTCTATTCGTCTTTTGAATCTCGCCATTAAGAATTAGCAGTTCCTGAGAGAATCCAGCCCCACCCTGCTCTGCAGCTAAAAGCATTTCTGCTTTATTATGTTTCTTAGAAACAAACTTCCACTTGCCATTATAGTAAACAAATGCGCCGTTGTTAGTTCCACCATTATAAAACACACCATCACTCACGTGCATTCCCACAATATTGCTGTGCTTAAACTCCTTTAAACACTTACCCGTATATGCCGCTGCCATCACAAGCACCACTTCCTCCTCGTCTTTGCTTGGCATAGTGCCACACACCAACTCGACCCTAGAAAACTCAGGATAAAGCACCTTAAGCCCAAGAGTGTCTATGCGGAGAACATACTCCTTCTGCTTATTTTCAGTAGTTTCAGACGTTGCTACCGTTTCAACATCACCATTATCGGCATTTCCTTTAGCACATGCCGCCATCACAACCATCGCCATTACACTAGCAACAACCGCAGAAATTATAATCAATTTTCCTCTCATAAAAGTAGTGTTTGTTTGACTATATCACTATCAAATGTACCATCCCATTTGTGAAAAACGGAGCATTGCCGTTCACTAAAAGTAGCCGACAATGCCCCGGAAATTTATCCGTTATAATTTATTTTAGCATCGCTAAAGTTCTATCATCTGCTTTACCTTCGTAATATTTATCCAAGACCTTTTGGAAGAGGTCTTCTCCGTTGGCTACGGCATTAAACAATGTCATAGAAGAACGAAGTTTCATAGCATCGGTGTGACCAAAAATATCTACAGCAGACTTACCTTCAAGAGTAAGCAACACAGATGTTATTTCACGAAGTCTCGCCCCTAATACAGGGTGCTCCAAATATGCTTTTGATTCTTCTTTGCCATTAATGCCATAAAACTGAGCAGTAGAACTAAATCCCAACCCTTTGAGTTGTGGAAAGACATACCACATCCAGTGCGAACACTTATACCCTGCCCTCACCTCAGCAAGTGCAGTTTGGTAATCGTGTTCTTGAGCTTGAATGAATCTTTCTAATGAGTTTTGCATGATTTTTTACCACCATTTACCACCTAGCCACATCCACATAAATACTGCATTTTATAATTTCTGAAAAATCGAAGTTTACCTCTCTTTGGGTGACTACATAATTTCCATGTCGTTCAAAAAGATTATATCAATTATCAACATGATTTATCTTTGTATTATACTTAAATTTTAGAATAAAATCATTTTTTTATTAACACAGGTCGAATGTAGAGATTTCCTTCTCTCAAGTAAGTGTTAATTTCAGCACAACACAAATATGGTTCTTAATTATCCGACATAACAAAAGTACAATTAGAGCATAATTATCACAACTTGAAGTGAAACTACAGATAGCATACTCATCAACTTTTTTATGATAATTTTCCATATCAAACCCTTTACTAATCAATAAATTCTTGAACTTTTGAAAACTTTCTAAAATTTTTTATTCATTTCATACGTGAATATTAGGTAAGTTTACAGTTGTGTGTTTTTCCCCTTTTTCTACATATGTACGTTTTGAATGAAAAGGTAAATTAGGGAAGGGAAGGAATGGAGATATAGCTTAATTACAGCTAACAATCTTCATTATTTATCACCAATCGTATCGGCAAACCTAAGTATCTATATTTTGACGTAATTTTTGTGTTTGGATCACCACCTACGTATGCCATATTTACATTATCATCAATAGTTCTGGTCCATAGCATGAGATTTTCATTATCAAATTGTTTGTTTCCATCTATATAACCTACCGCAGGAATGAATATAGCATTACTATTTTTCTTTGATCTAACAATCCAACCACGCACATTGTATGAATTTATAATCGACTCTTCCCAGATACATTGATTATATAGTTCCTCAAACTGCTTTTTTGTTGGAACTTGAGGCCATTTACGTATAGACACAGCTTTAGCATCTCGCCAAAAGTGAGATACTTTACGATAACATTCAAGTTCTTCACTAATTTCATTTACGTTTTTATCTTTTATATCATTAAACAAATCAGATAAAGGATATTTATCTGGAGTAAATTCTATGATTTTATAATTAGATAATTTCGAAGACATTTCACCCCAACTCATGAATACACCATATTCACCATGAGATTTAGCGCCATAATTGTAAATTGACCACAATGTTCCAGAAGATAATCCCAAATCAACAAATTTTATTCCTCTATATTCAACATAATTTATATCTTCACAAAATTCCCATTGAGCATAAAATTCAAGATTTTCAAAAACCTGAATTTCATCGCCATACATAAATTGTTTTCCTTTACCATTTTGTTTTGTATTCCACGACTTAAAAACCAAGTTATAAAACAGCATAGGGGTGCCTGGAATTCTTAATATATCAGATTCTAACAATTTTACTTTAATTACATTGTTTTCATCATCATTTACATAAAAGTATACTGTATATATTTTCTCCTTAAATACAGGACGAATCAACATCTCATCAAATCTACTAGATTTCTTTATTTCTATTTTATCACTACTTCTTGCACTTGAGTAATTCGCTTGAAGATATGAGATACTATTATATAATTTTATATCCAATATATAAACTTTATCAATTAATTGAGGATTCCATATATGTTTATTAATTGATTTCATATCTGAACTAACACTAGAACTTGCTATAAAAGAACCTCCAGAATATGAACCTATGTGATTATATGAGCTTATTTTTGGGAATAATATACTTTCACCATTTTTACGAGATACAAATCTATATCCTACACCGCATATTAACAAACTTTCACCAAGTTCCAAGTCAATAGTTTCTTTGTCTTGTGTCATCATAAGTTCATTCAATGCGGT
>CALDPN010000048.1 GCA_937911235.1 uncultured Bacteroidales bacterium | reverse complement strand
TTGAACATACCGAAACTATTTAATGTAACACAAGTACGGAATGCATCTAATGATGCTTTAAGTTGTAAGTCTGTCATAGTATCTAGTCCTCCTTCTATAATTGACTCAAGTAAAAACACTAACGCATTGGCTAGTGTTCTTAATCAATCAATTATATGTTAGCTGCTTCTGCTTTAACAACTGCAATTAACATACATTTTTCTGTTTTACCTAATGAACTAAGAGTACTATCCATTTCATTAACTTTAATGTTTACACCGTCTAACATTACTGTAGCAACAGCGTAATCAATACTGTTATCTTCTAAGATACTTCTTACTGTAGTATCTGCAGGATAGTTTTTCTTAACACGATTAGTAGTTGTTCCAACTGTAACATTAATCATATTATTCTTCCTCCTCGTCCTCTTCGTCGTCTGATACGATTTCAATTAAGTCATCTAAATCAGTAGCAACTTCTTCTAGGTAATCAAATGCTTTCTTTTCTATTTCAGATAATTGTAATAGAACAGCACCGAATAATTCTTCGATAACATCTCTGTCAACTTTAACAGCATCTACTAATACAGATATTTTACTATCGTTAGCGAATACTATACCATATTTAGATACAGATTCTCTAGTAGATGTAGCTATGTTAAACATAACATTACCTTCAGCATCTTTGATTGCTAAGCAATCTGGATTTAATGCTTCCAATTTTTTGATTTCTTTAACTGTTAAATCAGTAGAAATCACTGCAGCCTTGTGCATAACTTTGATATTTGCCATACATCATTCCTCCTTTATTATTTAATGGCGATATATATCTAACAACTGTGTTGTTGATACCAAATTTTATAGCGCGTTGCGATAGCGAACAACGCGAACCAGTTTAATACTACTCAGATACTAGGTACAGACTAGTTGTCAAAACATCTGAGTTTGCACGGAGTGATTTGTGCACCGCTAAATTCTGTACTTGTCATAGAAAGTGAGAATGAAAACCTTTCTACAAATAAGGCAGTTGTCGATAATTAGGTTCGAACAACCTCGATTCCAGCAAGAAAGGTAACTAGAATCCAAACACTATCTCCTGGAGTGACGATAAAAGTCACTAATACAATCACTAGGTAATGAACAAGATAAACAAACCTAATGATTGTGTTACTAACTTATATAATAAGGGTGAAAGAGTCCTCAGAACCAGGAACCCAGGAGCTCTTTTACTCTAAACATCACAATTGTAAGTGGTTCTTATACATTATATTATTACGAGGTCAAATAATGCATACAAATATTTTAATACAAAGCCTTTACCTAATTTTATACTATTTCAGTGATACATCAACATACAACTTTTACCTGGTTTATCTTAGTCCGAATACCTAAGGGGTTATAGGTTAATTGTTTTGAGTGTCGGCGGAAGCCAACGACACGAGAGTACATCTCTTTTTCTTTGTGTGCTTACGATTAGGTGTAACACCTGCTTGAAATCTAGTAGCACTTCCACCGTGTAATAGGTTTTGATGAACAACTTGGTCTCTATATTGTCTGTTATATGCTCGCATCTTCTCTTGATGTGAGTGAGATGCTAGTGATACTCCTCTTTGTGGGATGTCAAACATTTCTTTATACTCAGATGTAGTCATTCGATGCTTGTTAGCAATATGACTGCCAAGTTTATTGTGCGCTTGACCACACAAATGGCATATAACATTTCCTTCTTCGTCTGTTACGATAGTTCCTGCATCTGGTAATGCGTGAAACACTCCACCTCTATTGATATATAAATAACACGCTTGACATATTGTTCTACTCTTTAGATATGAGCGTTCAATTTCTTCATTACAATGTGGGCATATCATAATTACCCCTCCTTATAATACAATTATATCAGTTCTTTTGGGAATTGTCTAGGGGTATCTGCATATTTTTTATTAAATTTTACACATTCTGCTGCGACTATAGCTACTGCTTTGAATGGGTCTGCTTCTTGTCCTTCTAAAACAGCCATAAGTTTTTGTGAAAGCTCGTGTAAATCTTTGTTAGCACGTATAATTTTTCTGCGTTCTTGTTCTGTTTTTGCATCAGGTGTTAGTACTCCACACTGTAAAGCAAGGTTTAATCCTTTCTTTTGGAATTCAAATGTTACTGATAGTAGTCCTGCTTTACCTAATAACATATAAATTTTCTTTTCTTTCTTTAGGTAATGTATTTTGCTGGCATCAAAGCCATCTTCTACCATCATTTTAACCATAAATTCAGGTAATAATTTGTTTGGGTTAGAGAATAGAGGGATTATTATTTCTTTAATCCCCCATATACTCATAGTAATTAATGCTGCAAATGATATTGCCATTGGTAAATTCATAAAATCATACTCCATTTCTATCTAACATTTTGGTAAATGTAATCTTCCATATAGGTTGGGTCTCCGAATGAGATAATCTCATAAGGGAAATCCTCTCCTTGTGGTTCATTACTATATTCTATATCATTTTCTAGGTAAAATGCAATGGATTTGTAGGCTAAGTATACATCTCGTTTACATTCCATATCTACTTGAATATCATATAGGTGCTTAAAGGTATTAACTAATCTATATACTTCTTCTTCAGATACATCAACACCTTCAGTACATATTTCATAACGTGCTCTTTCTTTTTGTATTCTTTTATTTTCATAGAACTCTGCACGTTGTGCTTCATAAATTTGTAGAAGTTTATGCTTGTAGGTTTCAGAATCTTTTCCATAACCTGCCGTATATTTCCATTCATCGATACTTGAAAGGGTATAAACTTCATCTTTGTAGAAGATTTTACATTTCTTCTTGAAATAAAGTGCTTTTTCTATCGCTTCTTTAGTACCTGAGTAGAAGTTTTCTATTCTAAATATTAAAGCACTTGCTTTGTAGATTAATCTATTGTTAATCTTAGTTAATTCTGTGTTGTAATCGTTATAAAATTGAGGCATAAGTGTGTAGTTAACTACGCAACCTTGCTGTCTTAATTTCTCTAATTCATTCTTACTATATTTATATTCGCTAATTATTGCTATCATTTGTAAATCGTCCTTCCTTAATTCTATAACCAAAACCCTCTAATAAAATAGATGAGAAGGAGACTAAGCTCCTTCAATGTCATCTAAGTTAGTATCATCAGTTTGTAATGTTTGATGGAATTCAACATTCATTCTTTGATACTCGTTGTTGTAACTGATTGTAGAAGAAGGTAATCCAGATTTTAATTTCCTTGTTAAGCATTGCTTCTAGGATTTGACCTAATTCAAGTACACCTTCTTTTAATCCCAGTTGATTTCTTACTGCAGACATAAAGTAATTTATTTGTTTACCTGCTGCATCTCCTCTTCCTGGGAATAATGGATAGTTATATTCTCTATCTTCTAATTGGAATAGTAGATTAACATATCCACCTTGGTTGTTCTCAACCTCTTTGTAACTTTTTAGAACTGCTACACGTTCACCTGTTAAAGCTGGTAAGCTTTTTGTGTTTAGTAAACTCATATTAACATTCTCCTTTCTGTTTACTGAATACAGGACTTTTGTTAAGCCCTTCACTAGCAGTGAGGGCAGGGATTCTACTCTCTACTACTACTGAACGACCTAACGTTCTATCTACACTTGATTCCTATCCGACCGTGACACCTGTCGTCCGACGTATACATATAACTCGATATCAATATTAAATTGTCAAAGAACTATTACTTTTTCCAGCAGTGTAATGACGCTACGGGTTCTAGGTTCTATGCAAATGTGGTTCCACCTTCCAGGGGGTTAGGGGGTGTTTGCATAGGTTCTAGGTTCTGGAGCATAATGTAACGTATGGGAAAAGTAGTTCTGTCAATATTGTTAGATAGTTATGTTGGACTGCTGTATGGTAGGATTAGTGTGCGGGTTTTACGTGGCTAGTAACGTGTGCATCTCCGCTGTAAAAAACCAGGGCTCAACTAATGTATCTACACATACAGTATCATTCTGCAGTCTTGTCGCTCTTCAATTCGATGGCGATTCTAATGCACTTGCGACCATCAATCGAAGTTCTTTTTCGTGTGTTCGCTTTGTGACAAATAATTTTTGGACATTTTGCAAAATTTTTAATTTTGTTCTAGGAAAATTCGTTAGTTTTAGTATAATTAATTGTCACATTAGTATCATTAATTGTCACATATTATTCTATTAGTATTATTAATTGTACTAATTTTTAATATTTTTTAAATCTTAAATAGAAATAAATTTTAGTATAGAATAGTAATTTTAGTATAATTAATTGTACTAGTTTGTGACAAATTGTCACGATTTTGGGCTAGAAACCAGTGCTAGAGCTAGAGATATAGAGATATGTTTCTATAACTTCGTGTGTGTTATAATCTGCGGTTTGGGAAATAATCTGGGGCATAGAGTAAGGACGACGAAGTCGTCCGTGTGGATTCGTTAGTTGTTTCTTAGATAGTTACATTGTTTAGCTATGTAATCTGGATGATAGTGACTATAAGTATCTATGCATTCTTCATAAGTCCATGGTCTGTTATTGTCTAT
>CALDPN010000047.1 GCA_937911235.1 uncultured Bacteroidales bacterium | reverse complement strand
TTCTTTATAGCAAAAAAGACCTCAGCCAAATAAAAAAACGTCTTACAGACAATTTCCCTACAAAAGAATTTATCTGCAACGTTTATAACCAACTAGGCAACTATTTTCAACTTGGAGTAAACTATGGCGAGGGCAACACATTCGACTTCAATCTAGAAGACTTCTGCCGTAAGTTTCACCTTCCTATATTGCCTGTACAAGCTGCAATTCGCATCCTAGACCTAGACGGATACATTCAGTACAAAGAAGAAAAAGAACAATACTCTCGAGTTATTGTTACCAGATCTAGACGTTTGCTTTACGACACCGTATTCTCCGAAGAGGAAGACACAGTAATGCAATATCTACTTAGAAAATACTCTGGCATATTTGCCGATTACACCATTGTGAGCGAAACAGAAATTTCTCTCGACACTGGCATGGACGCAAACAGAGTGTACGAGATACTTTCTTGGCTAAGAAAAACAGGCATCATAGACTATATACCAAAGAAAAGTTCTCCTGCCATTAGATATTTGCAAGACAGAATACCATCAGAAATTTTAAGAATTTCTACCGATGTATATGAGCATCGCCTTGCAAGATACAAAAGCCGAATGGAAACAATGATAAACTACGTAAGTAGCAACAATCATTGCAGAAGCAAACTTTTGCTTGACTATTTTGGCGAAGACAACACTCAAAACTGTGGCATTTGCGATGTTTGTCTAGAGAAAAACAAGACAAACAACACCAATGAAAAAATAATAAACCTTCTTAAAACAGAAGGCGCACAAAAACTAAATATTATCATCACAAAGCTCAACGAAGAGCCCAATAAAGTATTGGGCGCCATTAGATTACTACTTGACAGTAAAGCAATTAAAACATCAGACTATATTACATTTGAAATAAAATGAACTTCAATCTAACCATACTAGGAACAGGTTCTGCCATACCTTCGTTTGGCAGATTTTCTTCTTCACAAGTGCTTCAAACTCACGAAAAGAGTTTTATGATAGACTGTGCAGACGGCACACAGTTCCAACTAAGAAAATACGAAGTTAAAACCAACAGAATGGGACATGTTTTCATCTCCCACCTGCATGGCGACCACTGTTTTGGTCTTATTTCTGTAATATCAACACTCGGCATGCTACACCACACTGCCGATATGTATATCCACGCTCACCCAGACCTAAAGAAAACCCTACAGCCTCAGCTAGATTATTTCTGTAAAGACCTCACCTTCAAGGTGTTCTTTGAAGATTTCGACCCACTTAAAAACGAAGTTATCTACGAAGACAGAAGCCTTACCGTGAGCACCATACCACTTGTTCACAGCATGCCTACATGTGGCTTTTTATTTAAAGAAAAAGAAGGCCTTCCACACATCGATGGCGAGCTAGTTAAGTTCTACAAAATAGGCGTTAAAGACATAAAAAACATAAAAGAAGGAGCAGATTTTATCACAGAAGACGGCAGAGTTGTGCCAAACTCACGCCTTATCACCCCTCCTACTCCTCCAAAATCATACGCATATTGCTCAGACACAGCCTACACCGAGCGCATCATTCCTATCATTGAGGGAGTTGACACACTTTTCCACGAATCCACCTTTGCCGAGGCCGAAAGACACCGCTGCAAAGCCACACTTCATAGCACCGCAAGCGATGCTGCAAACATTGCAAAACTTGCCAATGTAAAACAGTTAATTATCGGTCATTATTCTGCCAGATATGCCGACTTAAACCCACTTTTAGAAGAGGCTAAAGCCATATTCCCAAACACAAAACTATCGCTCGACGGAAGTAAATTTAGTTGGTAAGATTTTTTAAGCATTTTTTAGGGCTCAATTAGTAAATTTTAGGCATAAAATTCGCCTAAAACCGAGTTTTTTTACTAAATTTGCACGCAATAAATTTCTAATATTATAGCTATGTCATTTATTGCAGACAAAATCGTTATGGACGGTCTTACCTTCGACGACGTCCTTCTAATCCCAGCCTATTCAGAAGTTGTGCCACGTGATGTTGTTCTTACAACACGTTTCTCACGCAACATCGAGTTAAAAACCCCTATCGTTTCTGCAGCAATGGATACTGTTACAGAAGCTAAGCTTGCTATTGCTATCGCTCGTGAGGGTGGTATCGGCGTTATCCACAAAAACATGCCTATCGCAGAACAAGCTCGCCAAGTACACACTGTAAAACGTGCAGAAAACGGTATGATATACGATCCAGTGAGCATTCTTTCTGGCAAAACTGTAGCAGACGCTCTTGCACTTATGAAAGAATTCCACATTGGCGGTATCCCTGTGGTTGATAAAGACAACACTCTACTTGGTATTGTTACAAACCGCGACCTTCGTTTCGAACGCGACACCAAGAAAACTGTTGACGAAATCATGACTAAAGAAAACTTAGTTACAACAGACCAAACCACAAACCTAGAAGACGCAGCAGAAATTCTTCAAAAATATAAAATCGAAAAACTTCCTGTAGTTGACAAAGACGGCAAACTTGTTGGTCTTGTTACATACAAAGACATCACCAAAGCTAAAGACAAACCTATGGCTTGTAAAGACTCAAAAGGTCGTCTTCGCGTAGCTGCTGGTGTTGGCGTTACAGGCGACACATTCCAACGTATCGAAGCACTAGTTGAAGCAGGTGTTGACGCTATCATCATTGACACAGCTCACGGTCACTCAAAAGGTGTTATCGACACACTTAAAGAAGCTAAGAAAAGATTCCCACAAATCGATATCGTAGTAGGTAACATTGCTACTCCAGAAGCTGCTAAAACTTTAGTAGAAGCTGGTGCTGACGCAGTTAAAGTAGGTATCGGACCTGGTTCTATCTGTACTACCCGTGTGATTGCAGGTGTAGGTGTTCCTCAACTTTCTGCTATCTACGAAGTATCAAAAGCACTTGAAGGCACAGGCGTACCTGTTATCGCCGACGGTGGTATTCGTTACTCAGGCGACATGGTGAAAGCCCTAGCAGCAGGTGCTAGCTCTATCATGGTTGGTTCACTACTTGCAGGTGTAGAAGAATCTCCTGGCGACACTATCATCTACAACGGACGTAAATTCAAATCATATCGTGGTATGGGTTCTCTAGAAGCTATGCAAAAAGGCTCTAAAGACCGCTACTTCCAAGATGCAGAAGACGACGTTAAGAAACTTGTTCCAGAAGGTATCGCAGCACGCGTTCCATACAAAGGTTCACTTTACGAAGTTGTTTACCAATTACTTGGTGGTTTACGTTCTGGTATGGGTTATTGCGGAGCTAAAAACATTGATATGCTTCACAATGCTAAATTCACCAGAATCACAGCTGCTGGTGTGAAAGAAAATCACCCACACGACGTTACTATTACACAAGAAGCACCTAACTATTCAAGAGGAGAATAATGAAAAAATTAGCTTTAATACTTAGTAGTTTAGTAGTTTGTTCATCTATTGTAGCACAAACTCTACTTACAATAAATGACAGAGAAATTTCAAAACAAGAGTTTGAATACTACTATAAGAAAAACAACCATATAGAGTCTGACACTCTATCAGCAGAGGCATATATGGAAATGTTTATAAACTTTAAACTAAAAGTAGAAGAGGCTTATTCACTAAAATACGATACAGCGAACTCTTTTAGCGAAGAGTTCAACGCTTATCGTGCTCCACTTGCAGCAGCATATTTAACCGACAGTGTTAAAATAAAAGAATTTGAGAAGGAGGCTTACAACAATCTCCTTAAGGATATTTATGTAAGCCACATCCTTTTCAGAACCGATTTCCCAGAAGACTCTGTTGCCTTAGAAAAAGCTTTAGCAGCCAAAAAGCGTTCTAAAAAAATGGACTTCAACAAACTAGCAGTTGAAGTTTCAGAAGACCCTTCTGTGAGATACAACGAAGGCAATTTAGGTTGGGTCACAGGCATGACAATGGTTTATCCATTTGAAAATGCAGCGTTCTCACTTAAAAAAGGAAAAATAAGCGACCCTATCAAAACAAACTTTGGTTATCACCTAATCAAAGTACACAAAACAAGACCTACAAGAGGCGAAGTTCAAGTAGCCCATATTTTCAAACGCAAACCAGAAGATGCAGACTCTGCTCAAATAGATGCTATCAGACAAGAAATGCATAGAATTCACTCTGTACTAGAAAACGGTGGATTATTTGAAGACCTTGTAAAAGCTCACTCAGAAGACAAAAACACCAAACCAGGTGGCATTCTTCCATATTGGGTTTCAACAGGCCAAACAAACGAACTTTTTGAAGACGCAGCATTTGCACTTAAATATCCAGGAGACTTCTCTCAAGTGGTAGAAGCTCCATACGGATTTCACATTATCCAACTAATCGAAAAACACGACAAACCAGACTACAACAGATGGATGCCACAAATCCAAACTCGCATAAGAATGGACGAACGTGCAGCATTAGTTAGAGAAAGTTTTATAAACAAAACAAGAAAAGAATACAAACTAGCAGACACCTTAACAGACATTGAGGTATTAAGATTTGCAGACGCTAACCTTGAAAAGAAATATCCAGAATTTGGATACCTAATGCAAGAATATCGCGACGGCATCCTACTTTTCAATATTAGCAAAGATGTTGTTTGGGACAAAGCCTCTAAAGACGAAGAAGCCCTAAAAGCTATCTACGAAAAAGGAAATTTCGACAAGCCATACAACAAAGTTCGTGGCATTGTTATTAGCCAATACCAAGACGAACTAGAAAAAAACTGGATTAAACAACTTAGAGAAAAATATACCATTAAGGTAAACCAAAATATACTTAAAACCATAAAATGAAAAAGGCAATTTTCTTCATATTAGCACTTTGCACACTAGTCTCTTGTCAACAAATACAAAGAGACTTAACTCGCAATGCAGTGCTAGAGATGGACGGAAATTTTCTTTATCTTGATGAAATAGAACAAGTTATCCCTAGAGATCTTAGCGTGGCCGATAGTGCAAAATATGCAGACAGCTACAAAAAACAGTGGATAATTAGCAACTTAATGTATAAGAAAGCAAAAGAAAATGTTGGCAACTCAAAAGAGATAGACAAACTTACAGAAATCTACAAACATGAGTTAATCATCAATAAATACCAACAACAACTTATACTAGAAAAACTACAACAAATACCAGAAGACTCACTTGTATCATTATACGAAAAGAAAAAAGAATCATTTTTAATTAAGAATCCTCTTATCAAAGGTATTTTTATACAAGTACACAACTCAGCCCAAGCTCAAGACTCGCTTTCTAGACTACTATCTGATATAAACGACGAAAATCTAGAGTCTATTATGCGCTATTGTACTGGCAATGCACTTAAATATGAATTTTTCATAGACAACTGGGCAGAATACTCAAAAATAATAGAATATCTTCCAAACAAGATAGAATCTACAGACCCAATCCTAAGCAGAGGTACTATTGTACAACAATCAGAAGAAAATAGCTATTACCTAAAAGTAATAGGACTATGCAAAGCAGGAGAACCATCTCCATACGAACTTATAAAAGATGAACTTTACAATATATTATTAAACAGAGAAAAAATACAGTTCATCACAGACTTTAGGCAAGAACTATATAACGAAGCCATAGAAAATGGTATCGTCCATTTCTATGAAAATGAAGAATAATATGCGCAAACTCCTTACTATACTTTTTATACTCTCTAGCGCCCTTACTTTTGGTCAAAACTACAAAGTTATCGACCAAGTGATTTGGGTGGTTGGTGACGAGCCTATTCTATATTCAGACATAGAAAATGAAATCCAACGTAGGAAATACGAAAAAACACCTATAGAAGGAGACCCATACTGCACCATTCCAGAGCAAATAGCACTACAAAAACTATTTATTGCTGGTGCAAAACTAGATAGTTTAAGTGTAAGTGACGCTACTGTAGACCAACAAGTAGATTCACGCATTCGCTATTTCGTAAGTCAAATAGGTTCAAAAGAAAAGTTGGAAGAATATTTCAACAAACCTATGAGTAAGATTAAAGAAGAAATGGCAAACAACGTTAGAGATCAACTGCTTATGCAACAAATGCAACAGCATATAGTATCTGGCGTAAGAATTTCTCCACAAGACGTTAAGCGCTTCTACGATAAAATGCCAAAAGACAGCATTCCAAACCTCCCAGAAAAAGTAGAAGTACAAGTTATAGGCTTATTCCCTGAAGTTACCTCAGCCGAAGAAGAAAGAATTAAAAGCCAGCTTCGCGACTTTAGAGAAAAAATCGAATCTGGCACATACCAATTCTCTACCCTAGCTATCCTTTACTCAGAAGATAGAGGCTCTGCCCTACAAGGTGGCGAACTTGGTTTTATGACAAAAGGCAAACTAGTACCAGAATTTGCCAATATGGCATTCTCTCTATACGATCCAAGCAAAGTTTCGCGTATAGTTAAAACTGAATTTGGCTATCACATCATCCAACTTATAGAAAGAAAAAACGACCAAGTAAACTGTCGTCATATTCTTCTTATTCCAAAAATTGGTTTAAAAGAAAAACAAGAAGCATCTCTTAAGTTAGATAGCATTGCCACTACTATACGTAAAGGAGAAACCACATTTGGCGAGGCTGCTAAAAACTTCTCAGAAGACGAAAAGTCAAGACAAAATGACGGTTTAATGATAAACCCACAAAACGGAACCACCAAATTCCAACTTCAAGACCTACCTTCAGAAATAGCTAAAGTAATTTACACTATGAAAGAAGGAGAAATTTCTTCACCATTTTCATACAAAAATGAAACTGGCAAGGAGATGGTATGCATTGTTCGTCTAAAATCTAGAATAAAAGCACACAAAGCCAATCCACAAGACGACTTCCAAGAACTAAAAGACTTGGTTACAGCATATAAAAACCAAGAACTTATCGAAAACTGGATTAAAGAAAAACAACAAGAAACATTTATTCTAATTTCTCCAGAATACAAAAACTGCAAATTCCATTACCCTGGTTGGATAAAATAATATGCTAAAAAAAACATACATATTACTTACATTTATCCTTGCATCGCTAATGTTCTCATTTGCCGGGAAAACTCTTATCTACCTAGAACACTCAGAAACCCTAGACTTCGACGAAGAAAAATACCCAGACTGCCAAATCTTAAATGGAAACGTAGTGTTTAGACACGACGAAGCTCTAATGTATTGCGACAAGGCATATTTCTACAACAAATCAAACAACATTAGCGCACACGGCAATATAAAGATGATTCAAGGCGATAGCCTTACTGTATATGCAGACCACCTATTCTACAATGGCGACAGCAAAATGGCGCGTCTAAGACACAATGTAAGAATGGAAAACAAAGAACTTACATTATATACAGACTCACTAAACTACGACAGAAAAGCAAATATCGGATACTACTTCAAAGGAGGTAAACTTGTTGACTCTACAAATGTTTTAACCTCAACAAATGGGAAATACTACCCAGACCTAGATATTGCTATATTCCAAAACAACGTAGTATTAAACAACAAAGACTTCGACCTTTTCTCAGACACACTTAAATATCAAACCGTAGATAAAATAGCCTACATTTTAGGCCCATCAGACATTGTGCAAGACAGCACACGTATCTACTCTGAATATGGTTGGTACAACACTATAAAAGACAATGCCAAACTTATAGACAATTCTCATTTAAGAGACCTAGAAGGACGCAGACTATCTGCAGACACTCTTTACTACAATCAAAAAACAGGCGAAGCAGAAGGTTTTAAGAATGTAGCCCTACGCGACTCATCAGAAGCATTATTACTAATTGGCAATTATGGCATATACAACGAGAAAACCAACAAAGGTTTTATGACAAAAAAAGCCACAGTAATAGACTTCTCTGATGCAGATAGTATGTTCATTACATCTGATACCATATTCTACGACGCCTCAGAAGACGACAACACCAAACTAAAAGCATATTACAACGTACAATCTTGGCACATAGACTTCCAATCTCTATGCGACTCACTATATTATAACTCAAAAGACTCTATAGCTCAAATGTTTGGTGCTCCTATTTTATGGAATGAAAATAACCAAATAACAGGTGAATCCATTAAGTTCTATACAAAGAAAGAAACCATAGATAGAGTAGAAGTCATAGGCAGCGCATTTATATACTCAAAAGAAGACACTCTAGCCATAAATCAGGTATCAGGCAAACATATTACAGCATACCTTAACGATGGCAAACTATACAAAGCAGATGTTAGTGGCAATGCACTCTCTGTATATTTTGTAGAAGAAGACAGAGACAGCACCCAAGTAGATGCTCCCAAAGAATATGTAGGAATAAACAAAGCAGAAAGTAGTGAACTTTACCTATATTTTGGCGATAAAAACCAAATCAAAAAGATTGTAATGACACCAGCCTCAAATGGCATCATGTACACTCCAGACAAAAAAGAGCAAACAAGCATTACTCGCCTTGGCGGCTACGCCGACTACGAATATATGCGTCCACTAGACAAAAACGATATCTACAATATTAAAAACAAAAAAGCCTTAGAAGAGGCTCTCACCACTTCTAAGACTTCTAAGAGAAGACGTACAGAATATTAAGGTTGTAAGTTCTGTATTTTAGCGATGCTATCGTCTATCAAATCTTGAGGCACTTCATAGTTTGTTAAACCTCCGTGCAGATATTTCTCATAAGACATCATATCGATAAGTCCGTGACCAGAAAGTTGGAATAGAATAACTTTTTCTTCACCGCTTTCTTTTGCCTTCAACGCTTCGCGAATAGCCACTGCAATAGCATGAGTAGACTCTGGAGCAGGAATAATACCTTCTGCTTGTGCAAATAAGATACCAGCTTTAAATGTTTCATCTTGGTGCACATCTTGAGCCTCAATGTAACCATCTTTCTTAAGTTGGCTCACCACATTACCAGCACCGTGATATCTTAAACCACCAGCGTGAATGCTAGCAGGTTGGAACTCATGACCCAAAGTGTACATAGGAATAAGTGGAGTATAACCTTCTGTATCGCCAAAGTCGTAGCTAAACTGACCACGAGTAAGTTTAGGACAAGAAGCAGGTTCTGCAGCAATTAGTCTAATATCCTTGCCATCTGTTAGTTTATGACGTAGGAATGGGAAAGTAATACCACAGAAGTTTGAACCACCACCAAAGCAAGCAATCACCATGTCTGGATAGTCACCTGCAATCTCCATTTGTTTTTCAGTTTCAAGACCAGAAATAGATTGGTGAATAGCCACATGATGTAGCACACTACCCAAGCTATAGTGAGTATCCTTATCTTTAAGAGCTTCTTCCACAGCCTCAGAAATAGCCATACCTAAGCTACCAGAAGTGCCAGGGAATTGTTCACGCATTTTTCTACCAATTGCAGTCACATCACTAGGAGAAGCATACACCTTTGCACCGTATGTGTTCATCACAGCCTTACGATATGGTTTTTGCTCATAGCTACATTTCACCATAAACACTCTAAGGTCTAGACCAAAGTGTTTACAAGCAATACTTAGCGAACTACCCCATTGACCAGCACCAGTTTCAGTAGTTAGGTGTTTAATACCTTCAATCTTATTGAAATAAGCTTGTGGAATAGCAGAGTTTAGTTTGTGTGAACCCACTGGAGACACACTCTCATTTTTGAAATAAATCTTAGCAGGAGTATCTAGTGCCTTTTCCAAACCAGAAGCTCTTACTAGCGGAGTAGGACGATAGATACGATACAAATCGCGCACTTCGTCTGGAATTTCTATCCAACGCTCAGTAGAGAATTCTTGTTTAATTAACTCTTTAGCGAAGATAGGTTCCAAGTCTGCCTCAGTAAGAATTTCCTTAGTCTTAGGATTTAGATAAGGCATTGGTTTAGTTTTCATATCTGCCACAATATTATACCAAGATGTTGGCATCTCGTTTTCTGGCAATACGATTTTTTTTGTCGTTTTCATATTTACTGATTTTATTGTTTTACTACTTTAAATTCCATAGGTTAAAATACCAAAAAACCGTAGGTGGAGTTCCTACGGTTATATATCACTATACAATAAGAAGCATCCACCCTAAATTAATTAAGGCGCCACCACCATTGCATATTTCTAACCATGTTTTTCATAACGTAGGCAAAGGTATATAAAAAAAAATAAAGTTCCAACAACTTGGAACTTTATTTTTAAATCATCAAGTATCTTAAGCGTTTGCTGTTTGTTCAGCTGCTAATTTACCTCTGTAATAACCACATTCGCAACATACTGTGTGAGCGATGTTTAATGCACCACAGTTAGAGCAAGCTACCAATGTAGGAGCTACAGCTACGTCGTGAGTTCTACGTTTAGCTGTTCTAGTTTTTGATTGTCTTCGTTTAGGATGTGCCATCTCTTTTTATATTTTAGTTATTATTATTTATCAGTTTTTTTAAGTCTTCCCATCTAGGATCTATTTCTTCTTTTTCTCTATTTGGAGAATATTTCTCTAAAAGTTCTTCCATTTGTTCATTACATTCACCTTCTTCGTGAACTGGTTGAATTGGAATATTTAGACCAATAAACTCATATAAGTACCATGCCATATCAATAACACCCTCACATTCTGGTATTATTACTAACTCGTCTGTTTCAGCTGTCTTATCTTCACCAAATCTTACAACTAAATGTTCTTCAGTGTAAATAGGTAAAGTTAATTCATCTAAACATCTTTGGCATGTAACCACTATTTCACCATCTATCTCTATATCAATCTCAAATGCATCAACTGTTTTCTTCACAGAAACATAGGCATCAAGGTCTCCAGAGATGATTTCTTCTTGGTCAATACTTTTAAAGAACTCCTCGTCTAAATGATATTCATAATCCACTAGATGCTCTTCTAGGTCCTTTAATGGAATTATAAATTTGCCTTCTAGACTCATATCTTTACAAAATTGAGCACAAAGATAGTAATTTTTAATTTAATAAAAACAATTTTTTACTATCTTTTTTCAATTTTTCTTCAATTCAATGCTAAAAGTCGTCCCTTTATCTAGTTGAGAATGTTTAACATAGATCTTTCCACCATGATATTCCTTAATAATTCTCTTCGACAAAGACAGTCCCAAACCCCATCCTCTAGCCTTGGTGGTAAACCCTGTATTAAACACTTTTGAGATATTAGATTTAGAAATCCCCTTACCAGTATCAGTCACATCAATAACCACTGCAGAAGAAGTTTCGTTTATCTGAATTGTAAGTTTACCCTTGCCCGACATAGCATCCACAGCATTCTTACACAGATTTTCTATCACCCATTCAAACAAAGGAATATTCAACAACGCAAACGCCTCTTTTGGCATTGAAGTGTGAATTTCCACTTGTTTTGAGATTCTATTTCTCATATAATTCACCACTTCCGTCACCACTTCAGACACATTTGCCACATCAATCTCTGTTTTAGAGCCAATCTGAGAGAAACGTTCCACTATGGTTTTAAGCCTTATCACATCCTTGTCTAGCTCAGGTAAAAGTTTATCCTCTGGATAATTCATCTTTAATATCTCTGCCCACGCCATTAGCGAAGAAGTCGGAGTGCCAAGTTGATGTGCAGTCTCCTTAAAGAGCCCCACCCAAAGTCTATTTTGTTCAGACTGCTTAATTGTTAAGATTAAAACCACCACACACAGCAAAAACACTACCACCACAGCCAATATCACTTGTGGCACATATCTTAGTAGCTTTAAAGCCTTAGAATCATCATAACATATAAGCTGAACAGCCTCAGATGGCAAGTCTATCACAATAGGGTCATACTTTGAGGCAAAATCCTTTGCCATTTCTTTAAGTTCTTCATCTGTAAAACCCTTTTCAGGTAAGTTTCTATAGCTTAATACATTAAAAGAAGAATCTGCCAAAATCACTGGAATAGAGTTGTTTGCACCTATCACAGTTCTTAAAAAAGAAATATCATCATTTATATCTGCCAAAGAAATCTCGCGTGTAGCCTCTGCCCATAGTTCCACCTTTGCCTTTTCTTCATCCTCTAGCACAGACACTAATTTGCTCGACAAAGCATAGAAACTCACAGCAATTACTATTGCCACGCCCACTAAAATATACTTTAGCGTTTCTTTTTTATCATAAATAACAGACTTCATTATCTATATTTCTTTTCGTCCAAATCTAGTAAAATACTCTTATAACTATTATAACGCGATGCTGCTATCTTTTGCTCCTCTAGAGCCTTTAGCACTGCACAATTTGGCTCGTTTATATGCTTACAATCGTCGAACCTACACTCAAGAGCATACTTTGCAATATCTGGGAAAAACTTACTTATCTCTGCCGCTTCCATATCAATAATACCAAAGCCTTTTATACCCGGAGAGTCAATCACCTTTCCACCAGCAACATCAAAAACCTCAGAATAAGTAGTTGTATGCATACCTGTTTGATGCTGTTTCGACACATCACCCACTTTAAGCTCAAGCGAAGGCTCAAGCATATTAAGCAGCGACGATTTACCCACTCCAGAGTTGCCAGAAAACAAACTTAACTTACCCTTAAGCATTGCCTTCACTTCTTCCACACCCTCGCCAGTTACAGTGGAAGAAAATACCACTTTATAACCCAAATTTGTCTCATAAAGTGCTTTTATAGCCCCTGCAAGTGCCATTTCATCCTCGTCAAGAATATCCACCTTGTTAAGAACTATCACCACAGGTATATGATAAGCATTTGCAGTAAGAAGAAATCTATCTATAAACTCAAAAGGAGTTTCAGGCTTTTTTATTGTAACAACCAAAAACACTTGGTCTATATTAGCGGCCAAAATATGAGATTCCTTAGAAAGATTTGAAGACTTTCTAATAATATAGTTCTTTCTAGGCTGAATATCTACAATAGTTTCACCCTCCACCTGCACAATATCACCCACTACTACAGGGTTTGTAGAGCGAATACCTTTAAGGCGAAAACGTCCACGAAGACTTGTTTCCACCACAGCACCGTCCTCAAGTTGAACCAAAAACAAACTACCAGTATTTTTTATAACCAATCCCCTAGCCATATCTTAAAAAGCCTCCGTTGCTGTTATATAAAACTTAAATTCGCCATAGTTGTTGCCTGCGAAATCCACCCTTAAGTTTACCCTCGCATCATTCAATCTACATCTTATACCAGCACCATAACCTATCTTTGGTTTCACTATGCTTGGATTGTAAATATCAAACACATCACCCACAGAACAGAATACCACTGCCTTCAAACGCCACCAAATAGGAATACGATACTCCACTTGACACTCAAACATTGAGTTGTCTATAAATTTTCTCTCCCTTATACCCCTAATATTGTCACTACCACCCACGGTAGGTAGCATTTGGAAAGGCATTTCATTTCCTAGCGCAGTTTCAAACTTCACTTGCCAAGCAAACACCTGACCAAGCCAAGTAGGCACATATTGTCTATAATCCAACTTCAAAGAAGTCATATTAAAAGTACTTCCTAAAGCCTTATTATAAGTTTTCGCAGAAAATTTCAAGAAATTGCTAAACTTTTGAGGATAAAAAGCATTATCTCTAGTATCGTACATAAACTGTGCACCTATACCTAGCATAAAGTAGTCGTCCCAACCAGCATTTCCATATATCTGCTTATAGTTTTCTAGATTTGCAGTCAAAGGCTCATTATATTTCATCATTCTTTCCCCACGAAGGCTCAAAAACACACCAGCAGAAATATCATTATTGAAGTTGTAAAAAGGCTCTACATCTATATCAAAAATCTGTGAAGTATAGATATTTGCATTATTTTCATCCACCCCAACTAGTTTATTAATATCATTTGAGATACCATAATAATGCTCCACATAATGTCTAAGTTGCACTCTACCTGTTAGATAAACCTTGTCGTCTGCCAAATAAAAGCGAGGATTAAGATTTATCTTCACCTGATTGAGCAAAGTATAAAATGCACTACCAGAAATACTACTTATCTTGTCTAACGACTTAGATTTTAGATAATAACCACCATTTATACCAAGCCCTAGACTTGTTTCCTCTTGATAAAAACCAGCAGGCACCAAAAACCAACTTCTTGGCACAGCATAATGCGAAGAAACGCTATCCGTATTCTCCTTTGCAAATACAGATAGCGTTGTTAGAAGGAATAATATTAAGTATATTAATCTATACTTCATTTAGACAGTCATAATTTCTTTTTCTTTCAGCGCCACTTTCTCATCAATCTCCTTAATAAATCTATCGTGCGCCTTTTGTACGTTTGCTTCAGCATCTTTTTCAGCATCTTCAGGAAGACCATCTTTAATAGCTTTCTTTAGTTGGTCGATAGCATCACGACGAGCATTACGAACACTAATTTTAGCATCTTCGCCCTCTTGTTTAGCTTGTTTAACCAATGCTTTACGACGGTCCTCTGTAAGAGGAGGAATGCAAAGACGAATGATTTCACCATTGTTTTCTGGAGTAATACCTACTTCAGAAGCCATAATAGCACGTTCAATTTCGCGAATCATAGCCTTTTCCCATGGTTGAATAGCAATGGTACGAGCATCTGGAGTAGTAATAGAAGCCACACCAGAAAGTGGAGTCATAGAACCATAATATTCCACTCTCACAGGGTCAAGAATACGCACACTAGCTTTACCTGCACGAATACGTGCCAAAGAATCATCTAAGAATAATACTGCAGCTTCCATTTTTTCAGAAGCATCAGCAAGATTTTGTTTTACGTCTATCATAAAATTTACTATTGTTTATAATGTAACCAATGTACCTATTTTCTCGCCACTAAGCACCTTTTTAAGGTTGCCATAAACATCCATATTAAACACATAAATAGGAAGTTTATTTTCCTTACACATTGTAGTAGCAGTAAGGTCCATCACTTTAAGTCCTTTGTTGTAAATATCATCGAAAGAAATTTCGTCAAACTTAGTTGCAGTAGGGTCTTTCTCTGGGTCTGCAGTATAAATACCATCCACACGAGTACCTTTTAGCATCACGTCTGCCTTAAGTTCAATACCACGAAGAGAAGAACCAGTATCGGTAGTGAAGAATGGGTTTCCCGTTCCAGCAGAAAGAATCACCACTTTACCCTCCTCAAGACATTGAATAGCCTTGTCGCTACTATAATACTCACCAATAGGTTCCATTCTTATAGCAGTAAGCACCTTGTTTTTCACACCAAGAGCAGTAAGAGCAGAGCTAAGCGCAAGAGAGTTAATCACAGTAGCAAGCATACCCATTTGGTCGCCTTTCACACGGTCAAAACCCTTAGAAGCACCGCTCAAGCCGCGGAAAATATTTCCACCACCAATCACGATAGCCACTTGCACACCCATCTCGGTTGCCTCTTTTATCTGTACAGCATAGTCCTGCAAGCGATTAGAATCAATACCATAACCCTGTTCGCCCATCAAAGACTCACCACTAAGCTTCAACAAAATTCTCTTAAATTCCATAATCATATCTTTATCTCGCAAAGATAACAAAAAAACTTGAAAATCTATAACGGGTACGGACCTATTTCGCTCTTAGTGTGATAACTGAAATTTCTGGTCGCATGCCAAGGCGGAAGGCAAGACCTACATAACCTACACCTCGAGATACAAACAAATACTTTCCTTCCTTTTTGTAAATCCCATCCCACTCGTCGTACAGAAATTGAGCAGGCGAAAATTTAAAATCACCTATTTCAATACCCATTTGTGCAGCATGAGTATGACCAGAGAAGGTCATAAGCACATTTTCGTAGCCTAAAACATGAGTTTTCCATGTAGAAGGGTCGTGAGAAAGAAGAAGCACTTTATTCTCACCTACACCAGAGAGCGACGCATCCATGTCGCCGTAGCAAGGGAATGGCTCTTCGCCGCAATTTTCCATACCTGCAATATACAAAGTATCCTCTTCGCTTACAATCACCCTATTTTCATTTAAAAGCAAATCAAAATCAAAACCTCTATACAAACTTTTCACTTCATCAAGATTATTGATACTATCCTCTGCACATTTCCATTTTGTATATTTACCATAATCATGATTACCAAGCACAGCATATTTGCCCATGTTCGCTGTAAGAGCATTTAATGTACCCTCAGCACCTGCCACATCACACGCTGCCACATTAAACAAATCACCAGTAAGCATTATCACGTCTGGGTTATAAGAATTTGCAGTTTCAACAATCTCATTTAGATACTCTCTCACCCCATCAATATTACCCAAATGCACATCGGTAATTTGCACTATTTTAAGTCCATCAAAACCCTTTGGAAGGTCTGTTAATATCACTTCCACCTCTCTCACCTCTACATTCTTTCTATCTACCAGACCAAGCACTACCAATGCAAACAGCAATGTAGCAAACATTGCACCAACCTTTGGTAGCCACGCAATATTTTTACCCTTTTTATCTTTAAAATACACATAAATAGCCTTGCAAAGCAAATATGCATTTAAAGGTAAAAAGAATAAAATAATACCAATGTTTAAGAAACACACAAACATGGTATCAAACCTAAACCACCCTATAAGTGAGCATATATAATATGAGATAAAGGCCGTAGGAATCACAGTAAGCACCATTTTAAACACTCTAGAAAGCATTGTTGTAGACTTACAACCGCGCACACACATAGAATAAAGGATAACTGGTCCGTACGACAAAAACAAGAAGAACAAAAAGAAAAGTAAAACTCTCATAAATAGTTACTATAAAGGATAAAGTTTGAGGGGTAAATATACAAAAAATGGACGAGATGTCTCGTCCATTTTTTATCTATATTATCTACAAATTATTCTGCAGATTCTTCAGCTGGAGTTTCAGCAACTTGAGCTTCTACTACTTCAGCTACTTTTTTAGAAGAACGACGTGTTCTTGCTTTTTTCTTAGGAGCAGCGTCTTTAAGTAGATTTTCGTTGTAGTCAACTAGCTCAATGAAGCACATTTGTGCAGCGTCACCTAAACGGAAACCAGTTTTTAGAATACGTGTGTAGCCACCTGGACGATCACCAATGCGTTGAGCGATTTCACCGAATAGTAAGCTAACAGCTTCTTTGTTTTGAAGTTGAGCGAATACCATACGACGTGAATTTGTAGTATCTTCTTTAGCTTTAGTGATGATAGGTTCTACGAATTTGCGTAATGCTTTAGCTTTTGCTAAAGTGGTAGTGATTTTCTTATGTTGGATAAGAGATACTGCCATATTAGATAACATTGCATCTCTGTGAGCAGTTTTTCTACCTAAGTGATTGAATTTTTTATTGTGTCTCATCGTTTTTACTCTTTATCTAATTTATATTTTGAAATATCCATGCCGAAAGATAGATTTAAACTTTCAAGTTTTTCGTCTAGTTCGACTAAAGATTTTTTACCAAAGTTACGGAACTTCAACAAATCGTTACGATTGAATGATACTAGTTCAGCTAGAGTTTCTACTTCAGCAGATTTTAAGCAGTTCAATGCACGAACAGAAAGATCTAAATCAACTAATTTAGTTTTCAATAGTTGGCGCATGTGTAGTGCATCTTCATCGAAGTCTTCTTCGCCGTCTAAATTATCTAAGTCAATAGTAATTTTTTCGTCAGAGAACAACATAAAGTGGTGAATCAAAATCTTAGCTGCTTCTTTTAAAGCATCTTTTGGATGAATAGAACCATCGGTATCAATTTCGATAGTTAATTTTTCATAGTCAGTTTTTTGTTCCACACGGAAGTTCTCAGAAGCATACTTCACGTTAACAATTGGAGTATAGATTGAATCGATTGGAATTACGTCCACTGCTTGGTTTGGAAGTCTATTTTCTTCTGCAGGAACATAACCGCGACCCTTATTTATAGTTAATTCCATACGAACGCGAGTTGTTGGTTCTAAAGTACAGATTAGTAAATCTGGGTTAAGTACTTCAAAATTTTGCAACTGCTTTCCTATATTACCAGCTTTAAATGTGGTTGTATCTGTTATGTCAATAACTACAGTTTCAGTGTCTGCACCATCTACAATTTGTTTGAAACGAACTTGTTTAAGTGCTAAGATGATGTTAGTAACATCTTCTGTTACACCTGGGATAGTTGCAAACTCATGTTCAACACCATCTATTTTGATAGCGGTGATAGCAAAGCCTTCTAATGATGAAAGCAAAATGCGGCGTAGAGCGTTACCGATAGTAACACCAAAGCCTGGTTCCAATGGACGGAATTCGAATTTTCCGTGGAACGCATTTGCTTCAAGCATGATAACTTGCTCTGGTTTTTGAAATGGTAATAAAGACATAATTTAAAATTATTTAGAGTAAAGTTCGACGATTAATTGTTCCTTAATGTTTTCAGGAATATCAGCTCTTTCTGGTAAGTGTAAGAATTTACCACCCATAGCTGCTGAATCGAATTCTATCCAAGCATATTTACTGTGGTTGAAGCCGCTTAGTGAGTCTGCGATAACTTCTAAAGATTTAGATTTTTCGCGAACAGCAACAACGTCACCAGGTTTAACTTGGTATGAAGGAATATTAACCACGCTGCCGTTTACTACAATGTGTTTGTGACTTACAAGCTGACGAGCTGCAGCACGTGTACGAGCGAAACCTAAACGATATACAACGTTGTCTAGACGAGATTCTAGAAGTTGTAGTAGGATTTCACCTGTAATACCTTTAGCACGAGAAGCTTTGTCAAACAAGTTAGAGAATTGTTTTTCTAAAACACCGTAGGTATATTTAGCTTTTTGTTTTTCTTTTAACTGAATACCATATTCAGAAGTTTTTCTCTTGCGAGAGTTACCGTGTTGGCCTGGAGCATAATTCTTCTTAGACAACACTTTATCAGCTCCGAAAATAGGTTCGCCAAATTTACGAGCTATTCTTGATTTAGGTCCTGTATATCTTGCCATTTTCTTTAATTTTAATGTTGTAAATAAATATTATACTCTTCTTCTTTTTGGAGGACGACAACCATTGTGTGGTAGTGGAGTAACGTCTACGATTTCAGTTACTTCGATACCTGCACCGTGGATAGTTCTGATAGCAGATTCACGACCGTTACCTGGACCTTTAACG
>CALDPN010000046.1 GCA_937911235.1 uncultured Bacteroidales bacterium | reverse complement strand
TTAAGTGTATCTATACCGATGCTTGGAGTGATATCTGGTGCGATATGGCAAGATAAGAAGAAAGAAATACCGTCACAAATGCGGATCGCATATATCTTTTATTTTTGTAACGCATTTGTAACAGTTTTGTAACATCTTTGATGTAATTTTGTAACGTGAAATTTTATTTATTTTAAGTTATGGAATTTGGTATTCTTGATGTATTACAACTAGTTGGTGCTCTTGGTCTTTTCTTGTTTGGTATGACCATGATGAGCGAGGCGCTACAAAAAGTGGCAGGTAATAAAATGCGTTCGATACTTGCATCGATGACAAAAAATCGTTTTCTCGGTGTGTTGACGGGCGTTATTGTAACCTCTATTATTCAGTCGTCGTCGGCTACTACGGTGATGGTAGTAAGTTTTGTAAATGCAGGATTACTTACTTTGGCACAAGCCATAAGTGTGATTATGGGTGCAAATATTGGTACCACAGTCACAGCATGGTTGGTGTCTTGGCTAGGATTTAAAGCCGATATTTCAATACTTGCAGTGCCATTAATGGCAGTTGGTTTTGTGCTTTCTCTATCAAAAAAAGATATGAGAAGAAATATTTCTGAGTTAATAGTAGGGTTCTCTTTACTATTCTTAGGTCTTTCATTAATGAAAAATTCAGTGCCAGACCTACAGCAAACTCCAGAAGTGCTTTCATTTATTCAAGGATGGCAAGATTATGGATTTGGTTCTGTATTAATATTCTTAGTATTTGGTACACTGCTCACATTGGTTCTCCAATCTTCTAGTGCCACTATGGCTCTTACACTCATTATGCTAAATATGGGTTGGATAAGATTTGATATGGCATGTGCTATGGTATTGGGAGAAAATATTGGTACCACAATTACAGCAAATATAGCAGCGGCAGTAGGAAATACATCAGCAAAACGTTCAGCGCTTGCACACACAATATTCAATGTGTTTGGTGTGATTTGGGCACTTCTTATATATTCACTATTCCTTAAACTTATAGGTTGGGTTACTTCAACTATCTTTAGTTTGCCAAACCCTGCTTCAGAAGGTTTTGCAATTCAAATGGAATACGACGCAAAAGGAATGCCAGTGCAAACAGAAGCGCAAACAGCAGCATTGTATGGACTTTCTATGCTTCACACCTTATTTAATACAATAAACACATTTATTCTTATTTGGTTTGTTCCAACTATTGAAAAATTAGTTTGCTTTGTTATTAAGGGTCCTAAAAATAAGGAGGAAGAAGAATATAAACTTAAATATATCAATGCAGGCCCTATTGCAACCCCAGAATTGGCACTAGGTCAATCTTTAAATGAAATAATTCATTTTGCAAATATATCAAGAAAAGGTCTTGGCTATGTGAAATCTGCTATAGAAGAGTCTAAAACAGAAGAATTTGAAAAATTTCGTGCAAAATTGGTGAAATATGAAGAAATCTCAGATAGGATAGAATCTGAAATAGCAAGTTTCCTAAACTCAGTATCACTTGGCGATATTAGCGAAGAGACATCAATGAAGATAAAATCTATGTATAAAATAATAGGTGAGTTGGAATCTTTGGGCGACTCAGGAGAGTCTATTAGCCGCATTATCTTAAGAAGAAATGCACACCAAAAAAGTTTCGACGAAACAACTATAGCAAATCTATTAAATATGGTTTCTGCTGTAGATGCTGCATACGAGATTATGATAAACAACCTAATGCTAGCAAACGATGGGTCGCTTGGTGATATTTCTAAAGCCTACAAAGCAGAAGAAACTATAAACGAACTTAGAAATATGCTAAGAGATTCTGAAATAGACGATATAGAAGACAACAAGAAAAACTATCAAACAAGTGTTTATTATATAGACATAATAAATGAACTAGAAAAAATGGGTGACTTTATGATAAATGTGTCGCAAGAACTAGAAAGGTCTTTTATAAAATAAACCTTTTATTCTTCTATATAATACAACTCCTTGACTATGTTGAGGAGTTGTTTGTTTACGTAGTCGTTTGGATTGTTGTAGATAATGAAGTCTGCCTTTTTGCATTTTTCTTTGTCTGAACCTTGGTTTTTTATTCTTTCCTCAATAGCAGCACGGTCTGCACCATCTCTTTGCATACTTCTTTCTATGCGTACATCTTCATCGGCATATACCATTACTACTTTGTCCACAATTTTGTCGAAACCACTCTCGTAAAGAATAGCACTTTCAATAAATACTATTTTCTCATCGGTACCAGCCTTTTCTTCGCACCAAGTAGCAAATGCTTCGGCCACTTTAGGATGGATAATTTCTTCTAGTTGCTTTTTTGCAGTAGGGTTGCCAAAGATTATTTCAGCAATGTATTTTCTGTTTAGACCGTTTTCTGTAAAGGCTTGCTCACCAAATAGTTCAATAAGTTTGCTACGCACATAGGCGTTTGTGTCCTGAATTTTCTTTGCTTCTGCATCTGAATAGAAAACAGAAAAATTCATAAGTTCTAGCAGTTTGCAAACATACGTTTTACCAGAACCAATACCACCTGTGATGCCTACTTTTATCATTTTGGTTCAACAAATTCGATTAACCATTTCACCTTATTTTCTTTAAGGTATGGTTGTTTTATGTATGGAGGGAAAGACTCTAGAGTAACAGTTTCTGTGTTAGAATTGCTTTGTCGTAGCGATTCGTAATCTATAGAAAGAATAAAGTCTGAAGGTCTAATATCTTTGTATTTGCTTAGTCCCACAAGGAAACTAAGATTTAGTTTCTCAGGAATAGTCTTAACAACAATATTTTCAGGCAAGTTTTTTACTCTAATAGATAAATCGATATCGCTAGAGGTATAAAACTCGATAGGGGCAATTACATTTACTTTGTTTGGATTTGCTTTGCAATGATTAGGAATATCAAGTTGCAAAGTAGCATTTAATGTGTCTTTTAAATTTTCAGAAGTATATTCTTTGGTATAAACAAAGTTTAGAGTGTCTAAAATTTCTTTATAACCATAAAGCATAATAGAATCTGGAGAGGTGGTGATGTCGTCGCACAAGAAGTATTGTTTTTGTAACTTAATGTTTACAAGTGGTCTTACTTGCACCTTCTTAGAATCTAAAAGTTTCTTTTCTATAACTATTTCCTCTGGATAATAGTTTAAAATAAGAGAACTCTGGTTTATTTGTTTTTTTACAAATTTTTCAAAGTGGGTAGTGGTAGAAATAGCCCAAGAATTGCTATTTGAATAAACAGAATATTCGTTGAAGTTGATAACAACAGGGTTAAATTTCTTATACTGATATATAAGCATAGAAGTACCTTTGTCTTTAAGTTTTACACTAAAAGAATCTGGTAGTTCTGTGGTAAATTCTATTTCAGGAGGAACATTACTATATTTAATAGGTATAGATACAGTAAGTTCGTAAGTTTTATTTAAGGTAATAGTAAACCAAAAAAGTGAAGAACAGATTAAGAAAAACAAGAAAATGAGAGCATCCCTTGTGGTAAGGAATGCTTTCATTTTTTTTAAAAATCTAGTTATTTTATTTCTAGCTTTGTTTTGCATAATTATGCTTTGGTTGCTTCTGCTGCAGAGTTAGAATCTACTGCATTTGCATAAACAGAGTTTTTGTCTATAGTAATGCGTACGTTGTCTGCAATTTCAAGTAAAATTGTAGTGTCTTTTACGTCTTTAACTTTACCATAGATACCGCCAGCTGTGATAACTTTGTCGCCAGTTTTAATGCTATCGCGGAATTTTTTAATTTCTTTTTGACGTTTTTGTTGTGGACGAATCATAAAGAAATAGATTACCACAAACATTAAAACAATCATTAAAATTGAGCTCCAGCCGTTGCCTTCTGCCGCAGGAGCTGCCGCTTGTAATAAAATGTTGTTCATATTGTTTAAAGTTTAATGTTTAATTCTTAATTCTTAATTTAACTCCTAACTCCTAACTCCTAACTTCTAACTTCTAACTTATTTTACAAACATACCTACTTTAAGTAGTTTTTTCTCTTCTTTATATTTGTTTACCACGCGGTCTAGGATACCGTTGATAAATAAGCTACTTTTTTCTGAGCTATAGTATTTGCTTATTTCGATAAACTCGTTTAGAGTAACATTTACAGGGATAGTAGGGCAGAAGTTGATTTCTGCAATGGCCGCTTGCATAATAGACATGTCCATAGTAGCGATACGGTCTTTTTCCCAGTTTTGAGAGAATGATTTAACTAGTTCTTTGTAGTCTTCGCCAAACTCAAGTGCTTTAGAAAGTACAAGTAGAGCATAGTCTTTGTCATCTTCATCTCTATATTGAGGAAGAAGTTCTTGATTAGAACCTTTTTCTTCTTCGCATTTTTTGATAGTTTTTTCTACGAAGCTAGCCACTATTTCTATATCGTCGTTCCAATATAGGTCCATAGATTCTAGGCGTTCTTCGAAAGGTTTGTAAGTGAAAATTACTTTTTTGAAGATTTGTCTCCAAATCATTTTGTCGTCTGCATAAGTGTTTGTTCTAGCAGACATATAATCCTTGTAATATTCAGATGCACAAATAGCTTCAAATAGGCCTTTGATAAGGTCTGCATATTCTTCCCAAGAAATACCATTAACTTTGGCATATTCTCTGTGCTCAGCATTGTTTGCAATAGCAATCGCTATTTTGTTTTCGATAAAACGTCTGTTTGGATTTAGATCTTCGTCGGTAGGGTATCTTTTGTTTAAACCAAATTCGATACGCTTTTCAGCAAAATCTCTAAGGTCGATTATTAACTGTAGAAGCCAGTGGTAGAGTTCGTACGTTTTGTCTAGGCTCTCTAATAACTCTTTCTTGAACTCTTCAATGCTTTTACCTGTATTAAGTTGGTTAGAGTAAAGCAGTTGAATAATTTTAATACGGATTAAGACTCTGTTTATCATCGTTATGATATTTTTTGTATGAAGTGCAAAGTTAAGTTTTTATTTATTAAGAAAAAAGACGTAATGTCAAAAAAAATGAAAAAGTTTGTATTTATTTTGAAATTTAAAAAAAATAGTGCATTTTTGTAACCAAATTGTAAAATTATATATGATGTTAAACTTTTTTGGAAAACTGCAAAGAGACATACAAAAAGTAACTTCTCCTGCACCCGCCTCTACAAATGCTCCACGTGAGGAAAGAGAAGACAAGGAGATTGTTTTTTCAAAGTCTATCAAAGCAGGAAAGCGTATGTATTACCTTGATGTGAAAAAGGATCGCAGAAACGATTTGTTCCTTTCTATCACTGAGAGTAAACGTAAATCTGTAACAGAAGAGGGTCAATTCATATTTGAAAAGCATAAAATTTTCTTGTACAAAGAAGATTTTGACAAGTTTGAGTCTGCTTTTAAAGAAGCGTTAGATTTTATGCGTGCTCAAATTAAAGAAGAGCCTTCTCAAGAGGGAACAAATGATGAAGTAAGTGAGTAAGAAGATATTCTGTTACCAAATAAAAGAGGTGGCCATTTGGTCACCTCTCTTTGTTTTGATAGTTCTAATCTAGAACTTAAGCTGGATTGATTGCGCCTGTTGGACAAGCTTCTGCGCAAGTACCACAATCTGTGCAAATGTCAGCGTTGATAGAATAGATATCGCCTTCGCTGATAGCTTCTACTGGACATTCGCCGATGCAAGTGCCGCATGCAATGCAATCATCTGAAATAACGTGTGCCATAATTGTAAAATGTTTATTAATTAATAAATTTGATGCAAAGATAAAAAATAATTCCTAATTAAGGACTATGTCCTTGTTTTTTTTCACGACTCGGCAAAGATTAAGTAAACTTATCTTTGCTCTCGCTGTTCAAAAAAATCCTAATTCCTAATTTTTTATTTAAAGGGAGTAATAATTGGGATTTTTTTTGTATTTTTGAAACCGTTTAAAAAAGAAAATTACATAAACTATAATAATATGACTAAAGCAGATGTATTACTCGGCCTACAATGGGGTGACGAGGGTAAAGGTAAAGTAATTGACGTATTAACTCCAAACTACGACGTTATTACACGTTTTCAAGGTGGTCCAAACGCAGGACACACATTGGAATTTAACGGAGAAAAATATGTGTTACGTTCTATTCCTTCTGGTATTTTCCAAGGAGATAAAATCAATGTTATTTCAAATGGTGTGGTTTTAGATCCAGCTTTATTTAAAGCAGAAGCAGAAGCACTAGCAAAATCTGGTCACGATTTAACCAAAAAACTATACATTTCTAAAAAGGCTCACCTTATTATGCCTACTCACCGTATGTTAGATGCTGCAAACGAAGCTGCAAAAGGTGATGCAAAAGTAGGTACCACAGGTAAAGGTATCGGCCCTACATATACAGACAAAGTAGGTCGTTATGGACTTCGCGTAGGTGACATCCTTTTAGACTTTGACAAAAAATATGCAGTGGCAAAAGCTCGTCACGAAGCTATTTTAAAATCAATGAACTTCGCTTACGATATTGAAGAAGCAGAAAAACAATGGCTAGAAGGTATTGAATATCTTAAAAACTTCACCTTAATAGATAGCGAACACTATCTAAACGATATTCTTGCACAAGACAAAACTATTCTTTGTGAAGGTGCTCAAGGTACAATGCTAGATATCGACTTTGGCTCATATCCATTTGTGACATCATCAAACACAATTTGTGCCGGAGCTTGTACTGGCATGGGAATTGCTCCTAATAAAATAGGCGACGTTTATGGTATCTTCAAAGCATACTGTACACGTGTAGGTGCTGGTCCATTCCCAAGTGAATTGTTTGACGAAGTAGGTGAAACCCTTTGCCAAAAAGGTCACGAATTTGGTTCAGTAACCGGACGTAAACGTCGTTGTGGTTGGATAGACCTTGTTGCTCTTAAATATTCTGTAATGATAAACGGTGTGACCAAGTTGATTATGATGAAAAGCGATGTGCTAGACGACTTTGACACAATCAAAGCTTGCGTTGGCTATAGAATCAATGGTGAAGAAATCGATTACTTCCCATACGAAATCAACGATAGCATCGAACCTATCTACAAAGAACTTCCAGGTTGGAAAACAGATATGACAAAAATGAAATCTGAAGACGAATTCCCTGCAGAATTCAATGCATATCTAGACTTCCTAGAAGACGAACTAGAAGTTCCTATCAAGATAGTTTCTGTAGGTCCAGACCGCGAACAAACTATTGTTAGATACATCTAAATGTATCTAACAGTTAAGAGTTAGGAGTTGAATTTAGTTTGTAAATTTATCTTCTAAATATAGATAATCATAAGTTAAGCCCTCGTTTTGAGGGTTTTTCTTTAAATAATATGTGTTAACTCCTCACTCCTCACTCCCAACTCCTAACTAAAATTTTATAAGAATTTTGAACTATGTATTGGATTTTATTTATCGGTATTGCGATTTTAAGTTTTATTGTGCAACAAAGCTTGCAGAGTAAATTTAAAAAGTATTCCCAAGTTCCTATGACAAACGGAATGACAGGGAAAGAAGTAGCAGAAAAAATGCTACGCGACCATGGTATTACAAATGTAAAGGTGGTTTCTACCTCTGGTATGCTTACAGACCACTACAACCCACAAAACCAAACAGTAAATCTTAGTGAAGGTGTTTACTCGTCAAACTCTGTGGCAGCGGCTGCAGTTGCAGCTCACGAATGCGGTCACGCAGTGCAACACGCTTATGCTTACAAATGGCTTAGTATGCGTTCTGCTCTTGTGCCAGTAGTAAGTTTTGCTTCTAGGTGGGTGCAATGGGTGTTGTTATTAGGTATCATTCTGATAGAAACTACACCTATATTATTAGAGGTGGGAGTAGGTCTTTTTGCACTTACCACATTGTTTAGTTTTATCACTCTTCCAGTAGAAATCAATGCAAGTACTCGTGCAGTTGAGTGGCTTACAGGCAAAGGCTACGTGCAAGGAGAAAAACGCTCTATGGCAGTAGATGCCCTAAAATCTGCAGCCTACACCTACGTAGTAGCAGCGCTAAGTTCACTAGCAACGCTGATATACTATGTAATGATACTTGCAGGTCGTAGGGATTAAAATTGATTTTAAAGGGTGATTTTCTCGCCTTGCTTGTCCTCACAATCCTCATTTACTACCAGTAAACTCCGGTTGCTCAGACGGCACAAGTCTAAAAATCCCTCCTTTAAAATACAATTTTAGGAAAAAAGGAAACTCCTAACTGATAATTAAATTATTTGAGATTTTCTTGCGAAAATCCAAATAATTTGATTATCTTTGCACCAATTTGAGCATACCGAAAATGGGGCTCTTTAATAGTAAATAATTAAAGATATGAAACACAACGTAACACATTCAAAATCAATGTTTTCTACTAAGTGGAATATCTTTTTTATTTTATATATGCGTTAGTTATTTTGTTAACCGACGCATTTTTTTTGTGTTGAAATAAACAAAAATATTATATAACAGTATGGAAAATTGTAAAAAAGTAATTTTATTAGGTTCAGGAGCGCTTAAGATTGGTCAAGCAGGTGAATTTGACTACTCTGGTTCACAAGCGTTAAAAGCTATGCGCGAAGAAGGCATAGAAACAGTGTTGATTAACCCTAATATTGCTACCATTCAAACATCTGAAGGTGTAGCAGATAGAGTTTATTTCCTTCCTGTAACCCCATATTTCGTAACCGAAATTATCAAGAAAGAACGTCCAGACGGTATTCTTCTTGCTTTCGGTGGTCAAACTGCACTAAACTGCGGTACAGAACTTTACCTAAATGGTACACTTAAAGAATACGGCGTTAAAGTATTAGGTACATCTGTAGAAGCAATTATGATTACAGAAGACCGTGACCTATTCGTGAAAAAACTAGATGAAATTGAAGCTAAAACTCCAGTTTCACAAGCTGTAGAATCACTTGAAGATGCTCTAGAAGTAGCACACAGAATTGGTTTCCCAGTAATGGTGCGTTCAGCATACGCTCTAGGTGGTTTAGGTTCTGGTGTTTGTACAAACGAACAAGAATTTATCGAACTTTGCCAAAGTGCATTAGCATATTCAAAACAAATTCTAGTAGAAGAAAGCTTAAAAGGTTGGAAAGAAATAGAATTTGAGGTAATTCGCGACAAAAACGACCACTGTTTCACAGTAGTGCCTATGGAAAATGTGGACCCACTAGGTATTCACACTGGTGAAAGTATCGTAGTTGCTCCAATTATTTCACTACGTCAAGACCAAATCGAACTTCTTCAAAATATCGCTACTAAAGTGGTTCGCCACATTGGTATCGTGGGTGAATGTAACATTCAATACGCATTCAACGCAGAAACAAACGACTATCGTATCATCGAAATTAATGCTCGTTTGAGCCGTTCTTCAGCTCTAGCATCTAAAGCTTCTGGTTATCCATTAGCATTCGTTGCTGCAAAACTTGCATTAGGTTACTCACTAGACCAAATCGGTGAAATGGGTACCAAAAACTCTGCATACGTAGCACCTTCTGTAGATTATATCATTGCAAAAATCCCTCGTTGGGACTTAGGTAAATTCGTTGGTGTGAGCCGTGAAATTGGTTCTGCAATGAAGTCTGTAGGTGAAATCATGTCAATTGGTAAATCATTTGAAGAAATTATCCAAAAAGGTCTTCGTATGATTGGACAAGGTATGCACGGTTTCGTTGGCAACAATATGAAATTTGACGATATTGAACACGCACTTTCTCATCCAACTGATATGCGTATATTTGCTATTGCATACGCATTTGAAAATGGTTATACAGTAGAACAAATTGAAAAACTTACCAAAATCGACCCTTGGTTCCTTACAGCACTTGAAAATATCTACAAATACACATTAGTTCTTTCTTCATTCAACAAAATTGAAGACCTTACTGTAGATGTAATGGCAGAAGCTAAGAGACTTGGTTTCTCAGACTTCCAAATTGCACGTTATGTAGAAAAACCAGAAGGCAAAATGCACGACGCTGCTCTTAGAGTGCGTGCTCACAGAAAAGCATTAGAAGTAGTACCTACAGTATGTAGAATCAACACTATTGCTTCTGAAAATCCAGACAAAACAAACTATCTATACTTTACATACGGCGAAGGAGTGAAATTTACTCCTGCTAAAACTGCTGCAGAAAGCATCGTAGTACTTGGCTCTGGTGCATATCGCATCGGTTCTTCTGTAGAGTTCGACTGGTGTAGTGTGAATGCTGTGCAAACAGCTCGCAAACTTGGTTATGAGTCTGTTATGATCAACTACAACCCAGAAACAGTATCTACCGACTACGATATGTGCGACCGTCTATACTTCGACGAACTTTCATTTGAACGTGTATCAGACGTATTAGATATTGAAAATCCAAAAGGTGTAATCGTATCTATGGGTGGTCAAATTCCAAACAACTTGGCTATGAAATTAGATGCTCAAAACGTGCCAATCTTGGGTACAAAAGCATGCAATATCGACCGTGCAGAAGACCGTCACAAATTCTCTGCTATGCTAGATAGCCTAGGTATTGACCAACCACGTTGGAGAGAGCTTACAAGCTTTGAAGATATCGACGATTTCATTGCAGAAGTAGGTTTCCCAGTACTTATCAGACCTTCTTATGTGCTTTCTGGTGCGGCTATGAATGTTTGCTACGACAAAGAACAAGTACACGCATTCCTTTCTCTTGCTGCACAAGTATCTAAAGAACACCCAGTAGTTGTATCTCAATTCCTTCAAAATGCAAAAGAAATTGAGTTCGATGCTGTGGCAAAAGACGGTGAAGTAGTAGAATATGCAATTTCAGAACACGTTGAGTTTGCAGGTGTTCACTCTGGTGACGCTACTCTAGTATTCCCAGCTCAAAATATCTATTTTGAAACAATGCGCCGTGTGAAGAAGATTTCAAAACAAATTGCAAAAGCTCTTCAAATCACAGGTCCATTCAATATTCAATACCTAGCTAAAAACAATGATATTAAAGTAATCGAATGTAACTTACGTGCTTCACGTTCGTTCCCATTTGTTTCTAAAGTGCTAAATCGCAACTTTATCGAAACCGCAACACGCATTATGCTAGGTGCAGAATACTCTAAACCAGACAAATCTGTATTCGATATCGAACACATCGGTGTGAAAGCTTCTCAATTCTCATTTGCACGTCTTCACAAAGCAGACCCTATCTTAGGTGTAGATATGGCTTCTACCGGTGAAGTAGGTTGTATCGGAGACGACTTCAACGAAGCTCTTCTAAGCTCACTTATCGCTGTAGGTACTACTATTCCAGAAAAGAATATCATGGTATCTTCTGGTGATGCAAAATCTAAAGTGGACTTACTAGAACCATGTCGTGAACTATCTAAAAACGGTTACAATATCTATGCTACCGTAGGAACACAAAAATTCCTAGCAGAAAATGGAGTCAATGCTACAGTAGTAGGCTGGCCAGACGACGAAGACAGCGAACTAAAAATTACCGATATGATGGCAGGTAAACAATTTGACCTTGTTATCAATATCCCTAAAAATCAAACTCGTCGCGAGCTTACCAATGGTTATAAAATACGTCGTGCTGCTATCGACCACAATATTCCATTGTTAACCAATGCTCGTTTGGCATCTGCGTTTATTCACGCATTCTGCACAGTGAAAGAGAGTGAGATTTCTATCAAAGCATGGGACGAGTACAAAGCCTAAAAGCGATTTCTAGTGGTGATTTTCTCGCCTTGTTTGCCTTCGCAATCCTCATTTACGTCCAGTAAACTCCGGTTGCTCAGGCTGCACAAGTCTAAAAATCCCTCACTATAAATACACTTTTAATGAATAAGGTAAAACTTCTTCTAAATAAAAACAAGAGATTGACAAATGCGTCAATCTCTTGTTTTTTTGTGTTTAATATGTTAAAAATTGCGATAATTCTGCAATCGTTTTAAAATAATTTGTAAATAAAGCGTGAGATTGAAAAAAATGCTGTATCTTTGTTATGTAAACTTAAAATGGAAAAGAGTATGAAAAAATTATTAATTGCATTTGTAGGATTAGCGATGTCAGTACTATCGCTGAATGCAGCTCCTGGTGAGTTAGTAGTTACTCCAGAGACTCCAAATCCTAATGGTGCTATAGTACTTACTTATACACCAACCGTGAATCAAAAATGGATGGAAACAGAGAATGTATTTCTTTATACCTGTTTAGAGCTAGACAAAAATGGTGAATGGGCAAAAGAAAAAGCAGAGTGGTCTAAATGTAATACTAGAACCTTTATGTGGACCAAAAATTCTGATGGTACACTTACTTATACAATCTCTAACATTAAATCATATTTTGGTTTAACAGATGCTGAGGTAGAACATGTTTCTGGTATGTTTGTTATCCTTAAAAACGATAACTATCAAACAGATGACAAATATGTAGCTATCTATGCAGGCAACAAAAAGAAAGAAAAATTCAACGGTACTGTTAAATTCACTGTTCAAGTGCCAGAAGGTACTAAAGAAGTGTGGGTAGCAGGTACATTTGGTAAAGAAGGTGATCCACTATTCTGGAAACACGCTGATGCTAAATTACAACTTAAAAAAGTTGATGAAACTCACTTCGAAGGTACACTTAAAAATGTTCCAGCAGATCTTCACTACTTATATGTATGGGGTCCACGTACCGACCAATCTGAATATCGTTTCAACCACCGTCCATTAGGTGCTCGTTCTGTAGTAAACGACAAAGTAGAATACTGGGGTGACATGACTCTAAATGTTACAGTGCCTCGTAGCACAGCAGAAGTTTACGTATCTGGTAACTTCAACAACTGGGAATACTCTAGAATGGTAGACGCAGGTAACAACAACTGGACATTCCATGTGTCTCCAACTTCATTTGAAGGTGATGCTGTAGAATATCTATATTACTATAAAAACAGTGCAGAAGCAGTAGAACGTGCTAACAAACGTGTAGTTAAGTACCAAGGTTTCTCTACTCAATATGATGAAATAAAAGCATGGTAATATTCGAGCGTTTTTAAAGGGCGCTTTTGGCGTTGTGTTTGTGTTCAAAATCCTCATTTACATCCAGTAAACTCCGGTTTCTCACACTGCACACGCCTTAAAATCTCACCTTTAAAAACACTCTCAGTATAATAGTAAGATAAACTAAAAACAAAATTAATAATCACTTATTTACTAACTTAAAAACTTATTTATTATGAAAAAAATTTTACTTTTTATCGCTGCTGTAATGGTAGCAATGAGTGCTAGCGCACAAGGAGTATTCCTTCGTGGTAATGGAGACTGGGGTACACCTTCAAATATGGAATTTACAAAAGTATCAGAAGGCGTTTATGAACTAGCTACAGAGGTAACACTTACATCAGCATTCAAAATTGCTGATGCATCTTGGGGTGATATCAACTATGGTTCAAATGAATCAGCTAAAATTGGTACTATCGCTGTAACAAAAGGTGGTGGAGACATTAAGGTTACTAGCACAATTAATGCTACAAAAATTACCTTAGACATCAATGCAGGTACTTTAACAATCGCTGGTGCTGAAGGTGGTGCTATCCAAATTTCTTCATGGACAATTTGTGGTGTAGGCGAATTAGTAGGTGATGCTTGGGATCCAGCTTCAACTGCTAACGTTATGACAGAATCTAACGGTGTATATACCTTAACAAAAGAAGGTATTGCTCTAACAACTGATTTCTTAACAGACGCTGGTTCTGCTACAGAAACTCTTGGTTATGGTTATAAAGTTGCAGCAAATGGTAAATGGGGTATCAGCGAATTCCCTGCTTCTGGCAATCAATTCCTAGTTGTTGATACAAACGGTACTTATAATGTAACATTTACATGGAATCCTGCTTCTCAAGAGCTTTCTGCTGTTGCTTCTCTAGTAGGTTCTTCTGACGAAGGCGGCGAAGAAGGCGGCGAAGAAGGTGGTGAAGAAGGTGGCGAAGAAGGTGGCGACGACCCAATCGTTACTCCTACAGGCGCTGACTTCTATTTAGTAGGTTACATCAATGGTGCTAATTATGGTTGTGAAGAAGATTACCTAAATCCAGGTGAATACAAATTTGTTGATGGTTCATTAACAGCTACATTTGATGCAAATTCTTATGTATTCATCAAAACTGGTGACAATGCTAAATGGTATTTATTTGAAACATATTGCGAAGAAACATCTGGTGTATTAATAGAAAATAAATCAGAAAAGATGTTTGTACCTGGTGGTCAAGAACTAACTTTCACTCTAGTTGAAAACGGTGACGGTTCTTTAACTCTATCTTACACAACTGGTACTACAACAGACCTTGAAGATGTTGATGCTGAAGACGCAGTTGTTGCTGCATACGACTTAATCGGTCGTCCAGTAGCTGCTGACGCTAAAGGTCTTGTAATTCTTCAATATGCTTCTGGTAAAGCAGTTAAAGTTTACAACAACTAATAAATAGTTTACTTTAAATATTAAACCGCAAGTTTTTTTTAACTTGCGGTTTTTTTTGTACATTTGTTAGTCGTTTTTTAGCGGACACTTAATGAAAAAGGTATTACTTATTACATATTACTTTCCGCCAAGTGGGGGAGCCGGTGTGCAGCGCTGGCTTAAAACCATTAAGTACTTGCCAGAGTTTGGTGTGGAGGCTATAGTGCTTACTGTGGACCCTGCAGTTGCCTCATATCCACAAGTGGATGAAAGTTTGTGTGCTGATGTGCCTTCTTCACTAAAGGTGTATACTACTAAAACAAAAGAAATATTAAGTCTTTATAAGCGAGTATCACCAAAAAGAGAAGTGCCATACGGTGGTTTTGCCAATGAGCCAAATCCAAATCTCATTCAAAAGATTTCACGCTTTATTCGTGGTAATTTCTTTTTGCCAGACCCACGACGTGGTTGGAATAAATATGCTCTAGCAAAGGCAAAAGAGATAATAGAATCTGAAGGCATTACTACAGTGATAACTACCTCACCTCCGCATTCTACTCAGCTTATTGGTTTAGAACTAAAGAAACAATATCCAAATATAAACTGGGTGGCAGACCTTCGCGACCCATGGACAGATATTTACTATAATAGCGACCTTTATCCTACATCTTGGGCACAAAGACGTAATTTAAAGTACGAACGCTCTGTATTAGAGGGTGTAGACAAGATAATAACTGTGAGCGAAGATTGCAAACGCCTCTTCGCCGAAAAAGCAGACGTAGCAGGTAAAATCACAGTAGTGCCAAATGGCTATGATAACGATGATTTCAAAGAAAAGTTAGGAGTTAGGAGTGAGGAGTTAGGAGTTATAAATAAATTTGGAATTATTTCTTATGTGGGTGTTATGGCTCCGCAGTATGATTTGTTGCCATTAAAGGCTCTAGTGAGTGGCAGAAAAGATATTTTGCTTCGTTTTGTGGGAGTGGTGTCTGAAGAGATACAGCTAGAGATAAAATCTTGGGGTGTGCAGGCTGAGTTTATTCCATACGTGAGCCACAAGCAGGCTATTGCATATATGAGGGCATCTGATGCATTGCTGCTGTTTATTCCAAATGTGCCAAACAATGAAGGTATTCTTACTGGTAAACTCTTTGAATATCTTGCTTCGGGCAGAAAGATACTTCTGTTTGGACCAGAAAATGGCGATGCTATGCACCTAATATCTGAGTGTGGTGCGGGGGCTTGTTATACAGAAAACTTTTGTTTAGATAAATTTTTAAATCAGGACTATACTGGTAACGACCATATTAAACTTTATTCTCGCAGAGCGCTTGCTCAAAAAATAGCTTCTCTTTTATGAAAATATTTATTATATCACAAGGTGTTCCTTCTACCTCTGCTCCACTTAATGGCATTTTTGCGTGGGATCAAGCATTGGCACTTAAAAATCTTGGTCACGAGGTGAGTGTAATGGCGCTAGATTTTCGTCGTGCGCTAGACAGACGCTTTGGCAAAAAATATTATATAAAAGATGGAATAAATGTGTATCAATATTCACTTCATACAGGCATTTATCGTCGTCTTCTGCCTATTTTAGGTCGTATCTGTGGTAAAGTATATAATGATATGCTATGTGCCGAAGGTGAGCCAGATGTGATTCACTCACACTTCTATTTTATGGGTGCAATACTTGCATCTATGCCTACAAGACCAAATTGTCCTGTTTGTATCACCGAGCATAGTAGTAAACTAAACAAGGATGCTGCTCAAATAAGTGAACTTGATAAGAAACTAGCTAGCAAGGCATACGAGTATGCAGATGGAGTAATAGCAGTGTCTAATGTGTTGGCAGCAAAACTTAAAGCCAATTTCTCAATCGATGCAGAGGTGATTCCTGATATGTTTAATCTACCAGAGGTAGAGCCAGCCATAAAAGATAAAAATGTATTTAGAGTGGTATCTGTAGGCAGATTAGTGAAGGGTAAAGGTTTCTTCCATCTTGTAAATGCATTTTATCAAGCGCAACTACCTGAAAATTCTGAGTTAATTATTATTGGCGATGGTCCGCTTAAGGATTTCTTAAACGAATCTCTTGTAAACAATAGAACGAGAGTAGTGGGAATGAAGAGCAGGGAAGAAATTGTTCGTTATTTGCAGTCCGCAAATATGTTTGCTTTGCTTTCTCATTCAGAAACTTTTGGAGTGTCTTGCATTGAGGCACTTAGCGTGGGTCTTCCTGTGCTTGCTACGCGTTGTGGTGGCCCCGAAGACTTTATTAATGAGTCTAACGGTATGCTTGTGCCAGTGGGCGATATGGAAGAAGCTGGTGTGGCAATTAGTAAGATGTATCTAAAGCAATATGATGCTGAGAAGATAAAGAAAGATTGCTACCAGAAGTATTCTGCCGAGGCAGTGGCTCGCAAACTAGTAGAGTATTATTCTTCTATTTCTTAAGTTTCAGAAACTTCAAAATATAATCCCAAAGGTCTTTGTGGAAAGTGTAGATAATACCTAGATAGGTAATACCACTTACTATGCCTTGAACTACAAGTTTAAGGTATAGGTTTTCTGTGCATAGACCGCATAAGTAGCCTACGTATGAGATAACAATGCCCCAAATCATAGCAGGAACAATATCTTTAAGTTGAGAACCTATCTTCAGGCCAATATGTCTTTTCACTTGTAGGAGCGATACAAACCATGCCATAAAGCAAGAGATGGCATAGCCAATAAGTAGCGCCATTACCCCATATTCAAAGCAAGCAAGCACAGATGCAATAATCAAACCTCTTTTAGTAAGTTCCACCTTAAAGCTTTCTTTGCTTTTGCCTACAGAGTTTAGTGCGTTGTTGTTTATCTGATACACGCAAGTAAATAGGTTTGCAATGCAGATAAGTTGGAAATATGGCACTGATGTAAGCCATTTTTCACCAAATAGGGTGAAGAATATTGGTTTGGCAGTGAAAATAAGGAAAATAGTACATGGTATCACAATAAGCGACGATTTCTGTATTATTTGCCTCATGGCGTGTATCATTCTGTCTCTTTCGTCGTGTATTTTGGCAAAAAGGTTGTAACTGGTTTTACCGAAAATAGCACTGAAAGTGAAGTTTGATGTTTCTGCTATTTTGTTAGCTTGGGTATAATAACCAAGTAGTCTTACTGTGTAGAATTTACCAAGTAGGAATGTGTATAGGTTGTTGAATACTGCATTTAGCATATTTGAAGATAATATGTGAATGCTAAACGATGCGTACTGCTTAAATATTTGTTTTGAGAATATTAGGTTTGGTATCCAGCGTTGCCAAATGTAGAAACAGATTACACGTATAAGGTGATATGCTGTTTGTTGGATAACAAGTGCCCATACTCCTGCGCCGTAAAAGGCTGAGGCTGCTCCTGCAATGCCACTAATAGATGTGCTTATAAAGTTTACTTTTGCTAGTTTCTTGAAGTCGAGGTCTCTTTCAATTAGTCCATAAGGCACTATGTAGAGCGAGTTGAATATAAGGGCAAGGTTTGTTACTCTTATAAGTGCTACTAGTTTTGGTTGAGCAAAAAAGCTAGCAAGAAGCGGAGCTGTGAAAAAGAAAATAAGGTAAAGAGCTGTGGAAACTGCCAAATTTGAGTAGAAAACAGTGTTTGTATGCTCTTTTGTAATGTTTTTTGTGCGTACAAGGGCTGCTGTAAGGCCGCCTTCTACAAGCACGTAAGAAAGTGTAGCGAAAATCATTACCATACCCATTAGCCCGTAGTCGGTAGGCGAGAGCAAGCGGGCAAGTATGATACCTATAATAAACTGAGTGCCTTGCTGGGCTACTCTATCTACAGAGCTCCAAGCAAGGGCACCAAGCATTTTATGTTTTAGATTTTCACTCACTTTAATTAGAAGTTAATTTCTAATAGTTTTTCATTAGAATGAATTTTAAAGGAGGGAGTTTAAGGCGTCCCGAAGTCTGAGAAACCGGAGTTTACTGACGTAAATGAGGATTTCGAAGACGAGGGCAACGTAAAAATCACCCTTTAAAAACATTCTAAATTACGATGTTTACAATTTTCTTAGGAACAACAATCACCTTCTTAATCGCCTTGCCATCTAAGTATTTAGCGGTTTGCTCGTCGGCTAGTGCTATTTCTTCCACTTGTTTTGGATTTAAGTCTGCTGCAAGTTCTAGAGTGAAACGTACTTTACCGTTGAATGAAATAGGATATTTAACAGTGTTTTCTGCTAAGTATTTTTCATCGTGTTTAGGGAAAGCAGCGTCGCAAACAGTGTTTTCGTTGCCTAAAACGTGATATAACTCTTCTGCTACGTGTGGAGCAAATGGTGCTAGAAGCACTACAAGTGGCTCAAGGATAGCACGTTTGTTGCATTTTGCAGAGTTTAGCTCATTCACGCAAATCATAAATGCAGAAATTGCGGTGTTGAATGAGAAGTGTTCAATATCACTTGTTACTTTCTTAATAGTTTTGTGAAGTGTTTTGTATTCTTCTGCTGTTGGCTCAGCGTCTGAAATATTCACGTCGTCACCTTTATAGAATAAGCCCCAAAGACGTTTTAGGAAGCGGTGAACACCGTCGATACCGTTTGTATCCCATGGTTTAGATTGTTCTAGTGGTCCTAAGAACATTTCGTAAAGACGTAGGGTGTCTGCACCGTAGTTTTCTACAATATCGTCTGGGTTTACCACGTTGAACATAGA
>CALDPN010000045.1 GCA_937911235.1 uncultured Bacteroidales bacterium | reverse complement strand
ATTTAATTTAGGTGGAAATATTGGATATGCTGTTAGACCTAATGAAAGAGGTAAGGGTTACGGAGAACAATTATTAAAACTTGCTATGTTAAAATGTAAAGAATTAGGTTTAGATAAAATATTAATTACTGCAAGAGTTAATAATATTCAAAGTAATAAATTAATTGAAAAATGTGGAGGAGTTCAAGATACTGATTATTTAGATGAGATGTCTGGTATTATGTTTCATAGATATTGGATTAATTTATAGGTGATATATGAGTTTTATTTCAATGCTTTTTACTAGTGTTGGTTTAGGAATGGATGCTTTTGCAGTTAGTATTTGTAAGGGTTTATCTATAAAGAATTATAGTATTAATAAAAGTGTTATAGTTGGATTATACTTTGGATTATTTCAAGGAATAATGCCTTTGATTGGATATGTTTTAGGTAGTAGTTTTACTAATATAATTAGTAGTTTTGATCATTATATTATTTTTGTATTATTCTCACAAATATATACATAATCAGAAAAAAAACACTAATTTTGTGGGAAATTTATATTTTTTTAAAATTTATGAGTAAAAAGTTTAATCGTACAACAGTAACCTCAGCACTTCCATATGCAAATGGACCTGTTCACATTGGTCACTTAGCAGGTGTTTATGTTCCAGCTGACATTTATGTTCGTTACCTACGCTTAAAAGGCGAAGATGTATTATTTATAGGCGGTTCTGATGAGCACGGGGTTCCTATCACTATAAAAGCTAAAAAAGAGGGTGTTACCCCACAAGATATTGTAGACCGTTATCACAATATTATCAAAGATTCTTTTAAAGAATTTGGTATTTCTTTCGATATTTATTCACGTACTTCTGGTCCTGTTCACCACGAAGTGGCTTCAGACTTTTTCAAAAAACTTTACGAAAAAGGTGAGTTCATTGAAAAAGAAAGCGAACAATACTACGACGAGGAAGCTAAACAATTCCTTGCCGACCGTTATATCACTGGTGAATGTCCTCACTGTCACGCAGATGGTGCATACGGCGACCAATGCGAAAAATGTGGTACATCACTTTCTCCACTAGATCTTATCAACCCAAAATCTGCTATTAGCGGTAGCAAACCTGTGCTAAAATCTACAAAACACTGGTACTTGCCACTAGACAAACACGAAGGTTGGCTTCGTGAGTGGATTCTTGAAGACCACAAAGAATGGCGTCCAAACGTGTATGGCCAATGCAAAAGCTGGTTAGACATGGGTCTTCAACCACGTGCTGTAAGCCGTGACCTTGACTGGGGCATTCCTGTGCCAGTAGAAGGTGCTGAAGGCAAAGTGCTTTACGTGTGGTTCGACGCTCCTATCGGTTATATCTCAAACACTAAAGAACTTCTTCCAGACACTTGGGAACAATGGTGGAAAGCAGAAGATACAAGATTAATCCATTTCATCGGTAAAGATAATATCGTATTCCACTGCATCGTATTCCCTGCTATGCTTAAAGCAGAAGGTTCATATATTCTTCCAGACAATGTTCCTTCAAACGAGTTCTTGAACCTAGAAGGCGACAAAATTTCTACTTCTAGAAACTGGGCTGTATGGCTTCACGAATATCTTGTAGACTTCAAAGGAAAACAAGACGTGCTTCGTTATGTGCTTACTGCAAATGCACCTGAAACTAAAGACAACGACTTCACTTGGAAAGACTTTCAAGCAAGAAACAATAGCGAACTTGTGGCTATTTATGGTAACTTCGTAAACAGAACACTTGTTCTTACTCATAAATATTTTGAAGGCAAAGTTCCTCAAAGAGGCGAACTTACAGACTACGACAAAGAAACTCTTAAGGAATTCTCTGATATTAAACTAGAAGTAGAAAAACTTTTAGACAACTTCAAGTTCCGCGACGCTCAAAAAGAAGCTATGAACCTAGCTCGTATTGGTAACAAATATCTTGCTGATACTGAACCTTGGAAACTAGCTAAAACAGACATGGAAAGAGTGGGCACTATCCTTAACATTGCTCTTCAAATCACTGCAAACCTTGCTATTGCATTTGAACCATTCCTTCCATTTAGTTCTGCTAAACTAAGAGATATGCTTAAACTTTCTTCTTGGAGCTGGAGCGAACTTGGTAGCATTGATCTACTAGCAACTGGCGCAGAAATTGCTCCTGCTGAGCTTCTATTTGAAAAGATTGAAGACGCTGCTATCGACGCTCAAATCCAACGCCTAGAAGACACCAAAAAGCAAAACGAAATAAGCAGCTATAAACCAGAAGAAGTGAAAGAAAATGTTTCTTTCGACGAGTTTATGAAACTTGACATCCGCGTAGGTACTGTGCTAGAATGCCAAAAAGTACCTAAAGCAGACAAACTTCTTCAATTCAAGATAGATGATGGTATGGGTTGCAGAACTATTGTATCTGGCATTGCTCAACACTATGCACCAGAAGATTTAGTAGGCAAACAAGTTTGTTTCATAGCAAACTTCCCTCCTCGTAAACTTAAAGGCATTGAAAGCCAAGGTATGATTCTATCTGCAGAAGATGCAAATGGTAGATTGGTAGTAATTTCTCCATCAGACCTTGTAACAAACGGTGTGAAAGTTTGCTAAAAATGAGAAAAACATTATTCGTTATAATATCTCTGATACTTGGTGTAAACTTGTTTGCTCAAACAGACAGATACCTTTATGCCAAATTATATGAGGGTTGTGTAGACGATGAACCATCGCCTATTTATGGAGGCACATACAATGCATACCCAAAAGAATTGATAGATGCTCAGTTTCCTGGCGGAGAGGTGGAATTGTCACTTTTCATACACCAAAACACAGAAAGACAAGAGGTGTATAGCGGTGAAACCGACGAAAATGGCAAAGCACTACTAGTAACAGGCGAAGTTTTAGTACAATTTGTAATAGACAGATGTGGCAAACCTGGTAGATTTCAGATTATACAATCTCTAACAGAAGAACAAGACGCAGAAGCACTTAGGATTATGGAAATGCTTCCTATATTTAAGTCTGCATCTATAAACGGCGTGAGAGTAAAATCTGCATATATCGCTCCTATCAAGTTTAAATGGAAGCACATGCCAGAACCTGAACCAGAGCCAGAATACAACTACGACGAATATTATTACGATGATTGGTGGTAACAGATGATAGAAGAGGTAGATATGTTAGAAATAGGAAATACTATAGTTTCTCTAGAGATTTTCACAAAGTATTTTATTTGTGATTATAAGGCTTGTAAGGGTATCTGTTGCGAAGAAGGTGACGGAGGTGCTCCTTTAACTGCTGAAGAAGATGAAAAGATTAAATCTATATTGCCAGAAATACTTCCACTACTGCCTAGAAAAGCAAAAGAGGTAATAGAAAAACAAGGTACATCATATACAGACGAAGAAGGCGACCTAGTAACTTCTATTATAGGTAAAAGGGAATGTGTATTCTCATACCGCGATCAAGACGGTTGGAAATGTGCTATAGAAACTGCCTACAATGCAGGCAAAGTTGACTTTAAAAAGCCTATTTCTTGTCACTTGTATCCAGTGAGACTAACAGAATACCCTAAGTTTACTGCTGTAAACTTCCACAAATGGGATATCTGCGATTGTGCTTTAGCACTAGGCAAAAAAGAGAAAGTGCCTGTATATAAGTTCCTTAAAGAACCACTTATACGCAAGTTTGGCGAGGAGTGGTACACAGAACTAGAAGCCGCTGCCGAAGCCTTCTACGACTCCGACTACTACAAAGAAATGAAGAAGTAAAGACTTTGAAAAAAGTTTCAGTAAAGTTTCAGTAATGTTTCAGTAAAAAGCAGAAAACCCTTGCAAGTTTTTAACTTACAAGGGTTTAACTTTTAGGCTTGTACTCGAGGCGGGACTTGAACCCGCACAGCCGTAATGGCCAAAGGATTTTAAGTCCTTCGTGTCTACCATTCCACCACTCAAGCCCGATGTTTTTGTAAACACGGTGCAAAGATACAACAATTTTTATAAATTGCAAATAGATTCAAATAAAAATCATTTTATTTAAATAAAAACTTTTTATAAATATTACTCAAATAAATCATCCATAGTAAGCACATTTTGAATGCGACCACTATATTCATTATGTGTTAGTCCATAAGTAGTAACTATGGTTGTATGTATAGCTTTACGACACTTGGTTTCTTCCACAAATACATCTAGTTTACGTCGTAGTTCTGCGTCGTAATCTTTATCTATAGTGTAATCATTTGTAGAAAATTTCATTTCACAAACATTCACCACTCTATCGGCTCTATCTATCAACATATCTATTTGTGCTTTCTTTTTATCAAACTCTTTACTTCTCCAAGGCGATATTTCCGCTTGTACAGCTCCAATGCCCAATGCTTGTTTGATTTTCTCACTATGAACAAAGCAAACTTCTTCAAAGGAGAATCCTCTCCACGCATTCAGAGCAGGAGATAATACATTGTTTCTCCAAAAATTTGGTCCTGTTTTCTTTTTATCAATAAAGTAAAGATAAAATAAAGTATAAAGGTCTGTCAACTTATAATAAACCTCTCTCGCAGAATGTTTATAGTAAGTATAATGCATAATAAAATCACTTGCTTCTAGGGCTTTTAACATTGTGGTAAGACCTCCGCCTAATGATATTCCTGTCTCTTTTGATATTTCGTCTCTGGTATAACCCACACGTTTTTCTGCAAGAAGCTTTATTATCTTTATATATTTTTCTGGATTAGTAAAAAGAGATGCGTAAAGACGATCAAATTCGTCTCTTAGTTTAGCGTCTTTCTGAAAAAATAATCTATCTATATTTTGAGTTAGACTCTCACCTTTATTTAAGTATGAAAGATAGTATGGAACTCCTCCCATTATCATATAACATTGTAATTGGTCATAACGATCCATCACAATGCCTTCACTTTTCATATACTCCTCACATTCACCAAGAGTAAATGGTGAAATATGTATCTCATGTGTCGTACGTCCATAAAGTCCACCCTTGCTTTGTATCAGTACATCAGAAATCCAGGAAGTGGCAGAGCCACATACTATTAACATCACATTTCTCTGACCAGCAGCCCAACCATTCCAGAAATGTTCAAGGGCAGTAACAAAACCAGAACGAGGTGTATCCATCCAAGGAAGTTCATCTATAAATACAACAAGTCTTTTATCTTTACCTTTACTAGAAAGTAATGCAATAAGCATCTCAAATGCTTCAAACCAATCTCTAGGTTTCTCCTCAACCTCAGCCCCATACCTCTTCAGAGAAAAGTAGAATGATTGTAATTGTTTCTCCATCAAGTTGTCACCTTGAAGTTCTACTGGCGATAACGCAGTATGGTAAAAATCAAATTCACCATTAAAATATTCCCTCACTAGATAAGTTTTACCTACGCGTCTTCTACCATATACAACCACAAACTCTGCTTTATTAGAATTATAGACTTTCTCTAATTCTTTTTGCTCTTGTTTACGTCCAATTATAGCATTCATAGTATCCTTATTTTGCCACAAATATATAAAAAGTTTATTTCACGGCAAAATAATAACCCACTATTTTGCCGTGAACGGCATAAAAGTGCGTTTCACGGCAGAATAAGGGCGCACTATTTCGCCACGAACGAAGCAAAAATGCGTTTCGTGGCAAGTTTGAGGAGAATATTTGCTTTTGGTTGTTTTTTTATATAAGTTTGTAGACGAATACGTGAATGCGCAATATGAAACTAATAAAGAAAATACTCTCTACGTTGATACTGCTTCCTGTTTATTTTTATAGGAGCTGCATTTCGCCGCTTACACCGCCGTCTTGCAGATACACTCCTACATGCTCACAGTATATGATAGAGGCAGTGAAGAAACACGGGCCATTTAAGGGACTTTGGCTCGGCATAAAAAGAATATGCCGCTGTCATCCGTGGGGAGGCAGCGGCTATGATCCTGTACCTTAAAGATACCGTAAAGAATTATTTCTTGTTGGTTTCTTGGTATTGTTCTACTACGTTTACTATATAGTCACCAATTTTTTCACATTCAGAGATAATATCCATATAGGTAACGCTTATTGGATATGGATAAGAACCAGCTTTCACTTGGGTAGCATTATCCATCTTGTATTCGTTGCGTAAGTCGTTGATTTCTTTTTCAATATCCATAGAAACCTTGATTAGACTTGAACGAAGTTCTGTTGGAGCTTCAAGAATTTTTTGCATATTAGCAAGAGCCTTGTCTACTAAGGCAAACATAGTTTGAATATTTGCCTCTAGTTTTTCTGGATATTCTTGATTGTCACCACGCTTGCGTTGTACTGTGCGAGCGATATTATTACAACCGTCACCAATACTTTCTATCTCAGAGATAACACGCAGCATAGCGTGAACGTCTTTTTTACCTAAGTCTGACAAACGACCTTCTGCCACTTTAGTTAAATATCTAGCTATTTCCACTTCCATACGGTCGCTAATAGCTTCATATTTTTCTATACGTTCGTATTGTTTAGTATATTTTTCTTCGTCTTTAAGAGCATAAATATCTTTTGCTATACCAAACATCTTAACATTTCTCTTTGCATACACTGCAATTTCTTTGTCTGCTTGAAGAATAGAAAGCTCTGATGTAGAAAGCATACCTGTAGAAATGTATGTTAGGCGGAAATCGTCTTCAGATACCTTTTGTGGAATAATTAATGTAACGGTTTTTTCTATTACCTTAACTAAACCAATAAGCAGTGCAGAGTTGGTTAAGTTGAACATGGTGTGGAATAGAGATAGACCGTATGAGTTTGCTACTTGAGCATCTAGATATTGTTGTCTCAAAGCTTCTTGAGCAGGAGTAAGCACTGCGTTAGGGTCGTTTAGAAGTGGCATTACTTCTTTGTTTGCCTCAATAAATGCTTGAAGACTATTTGGGTCTGCTTGACCTAGTTGTTCTATAACCCATGTTACTAAAGAGGTAAATGGATAGAACAAACATAACACCCAAGCTACACCAAATAGGTTGAAAATAAGGTGGGCTAACGCAGCGCGTTTTGCAGGTACGTTAGCAGGAATAGCTGCGATATTTGCTGTAATAGTAGTACCAATGTTTTCACCAAGTACCATTGCTATGGCTAAGTCGTATGAAATCCAACCTTTTGTACACATAATAAGTGTAATAGCCATGGTTGCAGAAGAAGATTGCACCACAATGGTAAGAATAGTACCAACTAAAAGGAATAATAATACAGAACCAAATCCGTAACCAGTGTATTGGTTTAAGAAAGCCAACATATCTGGGTTTTGGCTAAGGTCTGGTACATTATTTTTTAGCATATCTAAGCCCATAAACAGCAATGCAAAACCTATTAGGAATTCACCTACAGATTTACGTTTGTTGTTTGAAGAGAAAATAAATGGGATAGAAATGGCTATGATTGGGAGTGTAAGCGAAGAAATGCTAAATTTAAATCCGAAGAGAGAGATAATCCATGCTGTGGCAGTTGTACCGATATTGGCACCCATAATCACCGAAATGGATTGTGCTAAGTTCAATAACCCTGCGTTTACGAAACTCACCACCATTACAGTGGTAGCAGATGAAGATTGAATTAAACAAGTAATTAAAAGACCTGTAAATAGACCTACAAATCTGTTTTTGGTCATTGCGGTAAGGATAGAACGCAAGCGTTCACCTGCTACTTTTTGTAGCCCTTCACTCATCATTTTCATACCAAATAGGAACACACCTAAAGAACCTATTAGGGTAATGAAATCATAAAAACTATAATTCATACTACTATTTATAAAAATATGTTTACAAATATAAATAATAATGATTAATTTTCTAAACTTTTTTGGATTTTATTCTTATTTTCTTTAATTTTATGTTTCAAAGAAGTTACATAAAATAATTAAAGGTAATTATTATGATAGCAGGCAGAATAGAAATCATTTGTAAGAACAATGGTCAGAAAATTTCTGCACCAATTGGCGTTAGTTTAGAAGAGTTGCTATTACTTTTTAGAATAGACAACCCAAAGTCTATTTTAGGAGCATTGGTAAACAACAAACCTATGCCTCTAAAGTCGCAAATCTACGCTAACAAAACTATAGAATTCATCGATTATTCTTCTACCATAGGTAGAGGTATCTACGTGCGCTCTGTGGCATTTTTGCTAAATAAAGCGCTCAAAGATTTGTTTGAGAACACAGAGTTTAGAATAGAACACTCTGTGCCAAGCGGTTTTTATTGCACTATAAAATCGAATGGCGAGAACATATCTACAGAAGACCTTAAAAAACTTCTAAGCGAAGCCAGAAAAGTGGTAGAACAAGACCTGCCATTTGAGGGCATGTATCACCCAAAACAAGAAGTAATTGAAGACTTCAAAAAAAGCGGAGAAACAGCCGTGGCAGATTTGCTAAAATACAATAAGTTCTACTATACACATTACTATAAACTAGGAGATACTATAGATTATTATCATAGTTTACTTGCACCTTCTACTGCATATTTACATCTATTCGACCTTAGTCCTATATTCAATGGTTTCCTTCTTCGCGTGCCAAAACAAACAAACACAAGCGAGCTAGAAGATATTGTGCCAATGGATAAAATCTTTGAGATTTTCCAAGAATATATTGAATGGAACAAGATTGTGGGACTAGAAGATTTACCTTCGCTTAATGCTATAAATAGAGAGCAAAAGGCTGCGATAATAAAGGTAACAGAAGCACTTCATGAAAAGAAAATTGCTAAAATAGCAGAAGATATTGCTAGCAGACCAAAAGCTAGAATTATCCTAGTGGCAGGACCTTCTTCTTCTGGTAAAACCACATTTAGCAAGAGACTTTCTGTGCAACTTGCAGCTTCAAAACTGCGTCCTATTCCACTTTCACTCGACAATTACTATCTAACTCACGACAAAACTCCACTTGATGAGTTTGGCGAACTAGATTTTGAGTCTTTATATGCACTGGATTTGCCACTTTTCAATGAGCAACTACAAGCTATGCTTCGTGGAGAGGAAGTGCAAACCCCAATATTCAATTTTCAAAACGGCAAACGTGAACTAGGACCAAAGGTGAAACTTAGAGAAAACGATGTGCTTATTATAGAAGGTATTCATGGGTTAAATCCAGAACTTACCGCTTCTATTCCTGATGAAAATAAATATAAGGTATATGTATCTGCGCTTACCACTCTATCATTAAGCCCTAGAAACTGGCTTTCTACATCTGATACTAGACTTCTACGCAGATGCATTAGAGACCATAAGTATAGAAATTATCCTGCAGAAAACACTATTTTGCGTTGGCCAAGTGTGCGACGTGGCGAGCAAAAATGGATATTCCCATATCAAGAAAATGCAGATGCTATGTTTAATTCATCACTACTATTTGAGATTTCTGCAATTAAAAAACAAGCAGAACCACTGCTAACAGAAGTGCCACAAGATAGTGATGCTTATCCAGAAGCAAGACGCTTACTAAATCTATTACAATTCTTTACACCGATTTCTTATAGTGAAGTACCAAACACATCGCTACTGAGAGAATTCCTTGGAGGAAGTAGTTTTAGATATTAAGTTTAGAGGCTATTAAATCGTATTCAAACCCACGAGAAAGGGCATGTCTTAATAACTTGGCACGGATTTCGTAATCTGTGCCTTTTTTTATTGTTTTACGCTTTTTTTCTACGATTTCATCGAGCTTTTCGGCATACTCTTGCTCATTAATTTCTTCCATTGCTTTGGCAATATTTTCAGAAGAAATGCCGAGTGCTCTCAGGTGAGTTTGGATTTTTATTCTACCCCAATGATTGAAACGAAACTTATCTTTTACAAAGGCTCTAGAAAACCTTTCTTCATTGATATAGTCTTGCTCTAGGAGTTTTTCTATAATAGGGGCGATAAATTCGGAAGGGGTTTCCCATTGCACAAGTTTATCCCTAACTTGCTTTACGCAATGCTCAGAAAGTGAACAATAATATGAGGCTTTAAGAAAAAATTCTTCCATACACTTTATTGAGCACTTTTAGCGCTACGCAATGCTAATATTATAGAAGCCACAATATAAGCAACCATACTTATTGCTAAGCCTAATAATCCGTAGCCAAGGCATAGGAATGCAATGGTAAGAACTAATGCAGACACCGCAAAAATAAGTGGTAGTTTTGATGGTGTTTTAAGTGAGAACATTGGTAGTTCGCACACCAACAAATATGAAGTAAGTATTATAAGCGAAAATAAGAATATTAAGCCCCATACTGGAGTAGTCCATGCTACTTGAAGCAGTGGAGCATTTGCTATACCAATGATTAGTAACGCATTAGCAGGAGTTGGCATACCAATAAAACTATGAGATTGGCGGGTATCAAGATTGAATTTCGCAAGACGCACTGCAGAGAATGCAGCTATAATAAATGCTGCGTATGGCAGATATGGAGCAATCCAAAACATTGACTCTGGATATGGATAATCCTTAAACATATTGCAAACTAAAGCTGCTGGTGCAAAACCAAAGCTAATTACATCGGCAAGCGAGTCTAACTCTTTACCTATATCTGAACTTACTTTTAGAAGTCGAGCCACAAAACCATCAAAAAAGTCGAACACTGCTGATAGTACAATAAAAATAGCACAACTTACTGGATCACCAAATAATGCAAACTGCACTGCAATACAACCAGAGATTAGATTAAGCGCTGTAATGGTGTTTGGAATATGTTTTTTCATGGCACAAAATGTTTTGGTTCTTCGGCAGGATATTTTAGTATCTTACCATCTTTGTCTAACGAAATATACATAGGCGCAGTTTTTATCTGCAACTGTGTTATAAATTGAGGATTATCTACAATACTAAAAACAAAGTCTTTATTTATTTTAGCCAAATGTTTTAGGCATTGAGATTTGTCCTCGTCTGCAAATATAAGCAAGAATAAACACTTTTCGGCATACTTTTCTTGCATTTTTTTGAAATACTGAATATCAGACAAACTTTCTCTAAGTGAGGAATTTGCCACAATAATATAAACTTTGTTGTAATAAAGTTCACTCCAAGGGAATGTAACTCCGTTTAGGTTTGTAACATCGCCTAATATTGGCTTGTAGCCAACAGTAACCTCATCTTTTCTTAGCGCAGAAACTATCTCCCTCACTTTTTCGGTTTTTACCGTATCCATATAGTTTCTAGGCAGATTGTCAAGCAATACTTGATGTAGAAGCGAAAGGTCATAAAGTTCGGCATTATCCTTTAGATAATCCGACATATTAAAGCCAGTAAAGATAGCTTCAAATGCTTCCCAAAACGCAGGCTGATCGTATTTAACCTTGTATGGAAGGAAGAAATTTTTAATCGCTAATTTTGGAGCCTGTGGAGAATACAAATTCACTAGCAATGCATATCTATAGTGTTTATACTCAGAGAAAAATTTATCGTCTGATGGAAATTTTTCATCTAAAGTATTCATTGCTGCATCTATCTTTTCTGTGGTTACGATATTTTGAGTAATATCCACCCAAACAGAGTCGAAAGCATCTTCAAAGTCGGCAATTTTTCTATTAATATCGTCGGCAGGTAGATTGTTGAAACTAAGAAGAATAGTTTGAGGTTTAAAATATGGATTGAGTTTATCCTTTCTAGATATTTCCTTTCTATAAGGCAAGTTTATGCTATAATTTTGCCCCTTGGCAATGTAGATAATGCCTGTGTAGTAGCCTAAATCTAGTTGTGCTTGAATTGTTTGGTCTGCATTTACCTGCAAGGTAAAACTACCATCTTCTGCCACTTTACAAGAGTCTAAGATTTCTCTTGTGGCACCCCAACCATCGTGTGTGGTAGATAAAACTAGTGTTTTACCTGCGTAACTAGGTGCTACGCCAGTGATTTGCGAAGCAAAAAGTGAAAGTGAAGCAAATAAATATGTTATAACAAGCAATTTTCTCATAAAAATGGAGCTGTAATGCCTATGTTTTTAGATTTTATTTCTTCTGGAGTGCCGGTAGCAACGACTCTGCCCCCTTCTCTACCCCCTTCTGGTCCCATATCTATAATGTAATCGGCATTTTTTATTACATCTAAGTTATGTTCTATCACTATTAGACTATTACCTCTATCTACTAGTTTATTTAGAACACCTAAGAGTACTTTAATATCCTCGAAATGTAGTCCTGTGGTAGGCTCGTCTAGGATATAAAGGGTTTTTCCTGTATCTTTTTTTGCAAGTTCTGTGGCTAGTTTTACACGTTGGTTTTCACCGCCAGAAAGTGTGGTAGAAGACTGACCAAGCTTAATGTAACCCAAACCTACATCTTGCAGAGTTTTAAGTTTTGGTAGCAGTTTTGGCACGTTTTCAAAAAACTCAACTGCCTGATTAATAGTCATATCTAGCACATCGGCAATAGATTTACCCTTAAACTTCACTTGTAGGGTTTCTCTGTTGTAACGCTTGCCGTGACAATCTTTACATGGTACATAAACGTCGGACATAAAGCCCATTTCAAGGCGTTCAAAACCATTACCTTGGCAAGTTTCGCAGCGACCACCTTTCACATTGAAAGAAAAACGACCTGCTTTGTAGGCACGTGCTTTAGACTCTGGAAGTGCCACAAATAAGTTTCTAATATCTGAGAAAATACCTGTGTAGGTAGCAGGGTTTGAACGTGGAGTTCTGCCTATAGGAGATTGGTCCACATCAATTACCTTATCTATATTTTCTAAACCTTCAATTGACTTATATTCAAGAGGTTCTGCTAGCGAACGATAAAAATGTTTGCTAAGTATTGGATATAAAGTGCCGTTTACAAGAGAAGATTTTCCACTACCAGATACACCTGTCACACAAATAAACTTACCTAATGGGAATTCTACAGTTACATCCTTCAAATTGTGACCTGTGGCACCTATTAGTTTTATAGTTTTTCCATTGCCAGGGCGACGAACCTCTGGCACAGGAATTTGAAGTTTTTTATTTAAGTAACAAGCACTTAAGGTGTCTTTTTTAAGCATTTCATCTATAGTGCCTTGGAACACCACTTCTCCACCTAAGCGTCCTGCCTTTGGACCCATATCCACAATGTAGTCGCTACTACGCATCATATCTTCGTCGTGTTCTACCACCACCACGGTATTGCCCATATCTCTTAGTTTTTTAAGAGATTCTATAAGTTTTACATTGTCGCGAGGGTGAAGACCAATACTTGGTTCGTCTAGAATATAAAGCACGTTTATAAGTTGAGAGCCTATTTGTGTGGCAAGTCTAATACGCTGACTTTCACCGCCAGAAAGACTATCCGATGGACGATTTAGTGATAAATAATGCAAGCCAACGTCCATTAGGAACGAAAGTCTCACTCTTATTTCTTTTACAATTTCTGTTGCGATTTTCTTTTGGGTGTCGGTGAGTTTCTCATCTACATTTTGGAAAAATGCGTAAAGGTCGCCAATATCCATAGAAGAAAGTTCTGCAATATTGTAGTCTCCTATTTTGTAGTGAAGTGCTTCTATATTCAATCTAGTGCCTTTACATTCTGGACAAACAACTGTTTTAGAAAAATTTTCTGCCCAACGTTCTGATGCAGAAGAAGCATCGGCTTCTGACATTAGCCTAATGTATTCTACCAAACCATCGAAAGTACTCGCATAATCACTAAGCCCAGACACTGTGCTTTTTGTAAGAAGATTGTCGTCAGACCCATTCACTATTTTTTGAATAAGTTCTTCTGGCAAATCTTTTATCGGAGTTTTTAAATCGCAATCGTACAACGCACACAAAGCCTCAAGTTGCATAAACACGCTCACAGCCTTGTACTTTCCAAGTGGTTCAATACCACCATCTGCTATGCTAAGGTCTTTGTTTGGAAATAATTTATCGTTGTCTATCTGGCTTACATAGCCTAAACCCATACAATGAGGACAATAACCTTTTGGCGAATTGAAAGAAAAATTGTGTGGTGCAGGTTCTGAATAGGCAATTCCACTCTCTGGGCACATTAAATTTTTGCTAAAATAGCGAATTTCTGCACCATCCTTTTCTATCACGGCACAAAGCCCATTACCTTGCGACATTGCAATAGAAAGCGATTGAGAAAGTCGTTTTCTATTGTCTTCGTTCACTTCAAGACGGTCCACTACAAGTTCCACATCGTGAATTTTGTATCTATCTAGCCTCATATCTGGCAAAACTTCTTGAAACTGGCCATCTATTCTTACTCTTAAGAAGCCTTTTTTGCGTAAGCTCTCAAAAAGTTCACGATAATGCCCTTTTCTTGCCCTCACTAGTGGAGCAAGAAGATAAATTTTCTTTTTGCCATATTCAGTGAAAAGAATATCTAAAATTTGGGCTTCGGTATATTTCACCATTGGCTTGCCAGTAACGTATGAATACGCCTGACCTGCACGGGCAAATAAAAGACGTAGAAAGTCGTATATTTCTGTGGTAGTACCCACAGTAGAACGTGGGTTTTTATTTGTGGTCTTTTGTTCTATTGCAATAACAGGACTAAGACCATTAATTTCATCCACTTCTGGACGCTCAATATTACCTAAAAAGTTTCGAGCATAGGCAGAAAAAGTTTCAATGTAGCGACGTTGACCTTCGGCATAAAGGGTATCGAATGCCAATGAAGATTTTCCACTCCCACTAAGCCCTGTAATGACTGTGAGTTTGTTATGCGGAATCTTAACATCTACATTCTTTAAGTTATGTTCCCTTGCACCATATATTTCTATGTAGGTTTGCTCGCTCATTATTGCCCTGCTATTTTATCTAATGCCTTAACTACAGAAGCTTCCAAAGTGGAAAAATCTGCGATTTCATCGGAAGAATATATAAATGCTATATCGTATTTAAGTTCTCGTTTGTTTAGTCTGTATGCCTCTCTAAGTCTGCGTTTGAGAAGGTTTCTATCTACAGCGTGTTTAAAGTATCTTTTAGGTACAATTACCATAATTCTAGTAGGCAGACCATCTTCTTTTTGAGCCTTATACACCACCCTAAGAGGGTGTACATAAACACTCTTTTTCTTGCCTGCAAATAGGTTTTCTGTATCTGCTGTACCGTGAAGTCTTTCTATTTTTGGTAGGTTGTTTGACATATAGACAAAAAAATATCCCAAAAATACTGAATTTTTGGGATAAATATAGATTTTAGGTATAGATTATTTTTTATTTACCTTGTTTTCTTTGAAGAACAAGTCGATTGCTGCTGTAATAGAAGGAGTTTGTGGGTTTGGAGCGCTAATATCTAATCTCCAACCTGCATCTTCTACTGCTTTAGCTGTTTTAGCACCAAGAGCTGCGATAACAACTTCACCTTGTTCGAAATCTGGATAATTTTTCTTAAGTGAGTTGATACCTTCTGGTGAGAAGAAAGTTACCATATCGTAGTCGAAAGGTTTTCCTTGTGCAATATCGCTACTTACTGTTTTATAAAAAGCAGCTCTAGCGCAAGTAATTTTGTTTTCTTCTAGTAGAGGAATAAGGGTATCTTTGTTTACATCTGATACAGCCACAAGATATTTTTCATCTGCGTGACGTTTGATTTGTGGAAGAAGCTCTTCTACTTTGTTAGTTTCTACAGCTGGGAAGAAAACTTTACGTTTACGATATTGAATATATTTTTGTAAATAAGAAGCTATTTTTTCTGACACACAGAAATATTTCATTGTATCAGGCACTGTATAACGCATTTCTTCGCATAGACGGAAGAAGTGGTCTATTGCAACGCGAGCGGTAAATACTATAGCTGTATAGTCTTTTACTTCTACTCTTTGAGCTCTAAATTCTTGTAATGATAGGCCTTCGACTTTAATTAATGGCTTGAATTCGATTTCTACGCCATATTTCTTTTCGATATCGAAGTATGGAGATTTATCTCCGGCAGGCTTTGGTTGTGAAACCAGTATTTTCTTTATTTTCAAAGCTTTCAATTTTAAGTTGTAAATACTACCATTTCACCTACTGCTTTGTATGCTACAAGCAAGGGTAAAATTTCGAGGGTGCAAAGGTACAAAATAAAATGCAAAGTCAATTCAAATCTATTAAAAAAATATTTAAAAAGAAGATAACAATATGATAATGAAATAAGTATATATGACAATATAGTTATCACATACCATATTATGTGAATAGTTTCTGGAGTAAACCTAATGAAAATAAAGCAAACGAATGATATAATTCCTGCTATTCCTACTAGTCTGATGTGTTGGTTTAAAATATTGTTGGCTCTTTTCCCATAAAAACAAGAAAAATACACCCTCATACATAGCACTTTTAGCAATATAAATGCTAATATGGCTGCGCAAAATAGCAGAAACGTACTGTATGAGAATGTATTTCCTTGGAAATATTGCGAAAGCAATAAAGCAAAACCAATCATACCAATGAAAAATGTAAAACCTTGGATAAAATGTTCCCTAAAGGTCAACTTTTGGTATCTGTAGTAGTAGCCAAATGCACTAACTAGTTGTCTAAAGACGAAATTATCTTTCTCTTTAAACAAGTAGGTTAGTGATGCGCACACCACTAAGAAGATTGATATGATTGCGATGTTGTTCACTTAATGATAGTTGTACCTGAATCTTTACCAATTTGTGATGCTTCGGTGATTACTACTTTGCTAACGCCTGCTTCTAGTGCACGGAACGCATTATCTAGTTTTGGAATCATACCTCCGCTGATAATGCCTTCTTCTTTATATTTTTCGTAGATTTCTGGAGTAATTTCAGAAATTACACTATCATCATCGTCTGGATTGTAAAGCACACCTTTCTTTTCGAAACAATAAACAAGGGTGGTGTCAAATTTTGCAGAAAGCGCTTTTGCTGTTTCGCTTGCAATGGTGTCTGCATTTGTATTTAGAAGTCCGTGTTCTTTTGAGAAAGAAAGTGGAGCAAGCACTGGCACGATGTCTTGTTCAAGAAGAAGTGCAAGTTTGTCTGCATCTACTTTTTTCACGTCGCCTACAAAACCATAGTCGATAGTTTGCACTGGACGTTTGTCACTTTGTATCACACAAAGGTCTGCACCTGTAAGGCCAAGGGCATTCATATCTCTTTTTTGAAGACCTACTACAATGCCTTTGTTTACAAGACCACCATAAACCATAGTTACCACTTCTAGAGTTTCGGCATCGGTAATGCGTCTGCCATCGACCATTTTGCTTTCAATACCAAGTCTGGTAGCAATAGCAGTTGCCGAACGGCCACCACCGTGAACTAAGATTTTTTTACCTTCTACTGTTGCAAAATCGTCTAACAGTGTGTTTAATGATTCTGGGGTTTCTACAATCTTGCCCCCTACTTTTATAATAGTTAGTTTTTCCATAATCTATTGTAATTTTAACTGTGTAAATATATTCCAAATTGTAAGTGCTCCTGCCACAGAAACGTTAAGTGAATGTTTTGTGCCAAATTGCGGAATTTCCACGGTTTCATCGCATAAATCTACCACTTCTTGTTGCACTCCTTTCACCTCGTTTCCAAGTATAATTGCGTATTTTTCTTGCTTGTTTAGAGTAAGTTTTTCTAGCGAAATACTATTCTCCGTTTGCTCCACCGCAAACACCTTGTAGCCTTCTTCATGTAGTCTGTTTGCCACCTCTTTGGTGTCGGCCACATATTCCCAACAAACACTATCTTCTGCACCCAATGCTGTTTTGTGAATTTCTGCATTTGGAGGAGTGGAAGTAATGCCACAAAGATAGATTTTTTCTACGATGAAAGCGTCACTTGTTCTAAATATAGACCCCACATTGTGCAGGCTTCTCACGTTGTCTAAAACAACCACAAGAGGAAGTTTTTCAGCCTGTTTAAACTCCTCTACATTCAGTCTATTTAACTCTATTACAGATAATTTTCTCATTTTATTAGAATCAATGCACAAAAATAGTGTTTTTTTATTAAATTTGTAACCAAATATGCATTTTTTACAATGACAGCAATCGAGGCATACAAACTACTTCAAAATATGATAGAAATCCCTTCGCTAAGCAGGGAAGAAACTGCTGTGGCAGACTTTCTACAAAACTACTTGGAGAATCTAGGGTTAGAGATAAGCAGAGTGGGAAACAATTTGTTTTCTATATGCAAAGACTACTCAGAAAACAAACCAACAATACTTTTAAACTCACATATCGACACCGTAAAACCTTCGGCTTTATGGACAAAAGACCCATTTAAAGCCACTGAAGAAGACGGAAAACTATATGGACTTGGCTCAAACGACGCAGGCGCTTCTGTGGTGTCATTAATTGCTACTTTCGTTAGCCTAACGGCAAAACCTCAGCCATACAACCTTGTACTTGGCATTTCTTGTCAAGAAGAAGTTTCAGGCAAAGAAGGCATGGAACTACTTATTACTCAGCTACCAAAAATTGACTTTGCCATAGTGGGCGAGCCTACTCAGATGAAACTTGCCGTGGCAGAAAGAGGATTAATGGTGGTAGATTGCGAGGCAAAAGGTAAGTCTGGTCACGCCGCTAGAGAAGAGGGAATCAATGCCATTTACGAAGCACTAGACGACATCAAGTGGTTTAAAGACTACAAATTTCCAAAGGTTTCTCCTGTGCTTGGTCCTGTAAAAATGACCATTTCTATTATTCAAGCAGGTACTCAGCACAATGTAGTTCCAGATAGTTGCAAATTTACTGTGGATATTCGCCTAAACGAATGCTACACTCACCAAGAAGTGTTTGACACTATACAAGCAAACATAAAAAGCGAGGCAAAGGCTCGTTCTATGAGACTAAAACCTTCATCAACCGATATGGAGCATCCTTTCGTGGTGGAATATCTAAAAACTGGAGGTAAAGTTTTTGGCTCTTCTACCCTATCAGACCAAGCGCTTCTTTCGATTCCATCGGTAAAAATTGGTCCTGGCGACTCTGCTCGTTCCCACACCGCCGACGAATTTATCCGCCTTTGCGAAATAGAACAAGCAATAGAAATGTATACGAAACTTTTAGATGGGTTGGAGTTAGTTAGGAGTTAGGAATTTCTGTGCAAACGAGTGGAGAACCAAGCTCGCTTGAGTTATC
>CALDPN010000044.1 GCA_937911235.1 uncultured Bacteroidales bacterium | reverse complement strand
GAATCTCTGACAAGAATAGAGTGTTACCGATCTCAGGAGCAACACCTGCACCTGAAGCGATAACCTGGCCTACCTGAATGCCCTTAGGAGCAATAATGTAGCGTTTCTCGCCATCTGCGTAAACCACCAATGCAATTCTTGCACTGCGGTTTGGATCATACTCAATAGTTTTAACTGTAGCGGTGTAGTTATCCTTGTTTCTAAGGAAATCTATCATACGGTACATTTTCTTGTGACCGCCACCAATATAGCGCATAGTCATTTTACCTGAGTTGTTACGTCCACCTGTTCTTTTTAGTGGAGCCAACAAAGATTTCTCAGGTACTGAACATGTAATCTCGTCAAATGCGCTGATTACTTTATTTCTTTGACCGGGAGTAACCGGTTTAAATTTACGTACTGCCATCTCTTAAATGTTGCTGTAGAAATCAATCTTATCTTCACCGGCCAAAGTTACATACGCTTTCTTGAAGTGGTTTGCACGGCCTGACAATAAACCCGCTTTAGTGTAGCGGCTCTTCTTTTTTCCGTGGTAGTTAACGGTATTTACATCTTTAACGTTAACACCATACAATTGCTCAATCGCAGCTTTGATCTCAAGCTTGTTAGCTGAACGATCAACTACAAAACCGTAACGATTCAATTTCTCGCCCTGAATCGTCATTTTCTCTGTTACTAAAGGCTTAATTAAAATTCCCATCGTTCTCGGTTTTTTTAGCGTCCATACTCTGTGTAAAGAGCGTCCTGAGTACCATCAACGAATACAACGCTGTATGCATTCATAATGTCATAAGTGTTGATCTCGTTTACGTTGATAACTTTAACGTTCTCCAAGTTACGTGACGACAAGTAAATATTATTTGAATTCTCAGGAAGCACGAAAAGAACTCTTCTGCTGTTAGCTTTGATGTTATTCAAAATGCTGATGAACTCTTTAGTTTTAGGTGCCTCCATAGCAAATGGCTCTACTACTGTAATAACGTTCTCTTTAGCTTTGTATGACAATGCAGAGAAACGTGCAAGCTGTTTAAGCTTTTTATTTAGTTTAAAACCATAGCTTCTTGGCTGTGGACCGAATACTCTACCACCACCTACGAATGTTGGTGATTTGATGCTACCGTGACGTGCACCGCCAGAACCTTTCTGTCTAACGATTTTCTTGGTGCTGTATGCAACCTCCCACCTTTCTTTACTCTTGTGAGTACCCTGACGCTGGTTTGCAAGGTATTGCTTAACGTCTAGGTAAATTGCGTGGTCATTTGGCTCCAAACCAAATACCTGCTCGTTCAAAGTCACTTTCTTTCCTGACTCTGTTCCGTCAATTTTCAATACTGCTAATTCCATAGTCATTACTCCTCCACAATTACGTAAGAACCTTTAGCTCCTGGGATTGAACCTTTAACAAGGATAAGGTTATTCTCAGGAATTACTTTGATAACTTTAAGGTTAAGGATTTTAACTCTGTCACCACCTGTGCGACCAGCCATTCTCATACCTTTGAATACTCTTGAAGGCCATGAAGATGCACCTAGTGAACCAGGAGCACGAAGTCTGTTGTGCTGACCGTGGGTCTGTCCGCCTACACCGGCAAAGCCGTGACGTTTAACAACACCCTGGAAACCTTTACCTTTAGAGATACCTGTTACATCTACCCATGAATCCTCACCCTCTACGAAGATGTCAGAAACGGTAATGGTATCACCTAGCTGCAACTCTTTGTTGAAATCGTTTGCGAACTCAACAAGTTTGCGTTTAGGAGTGGTATTTGCCTTTTTGAAGTGACCCATAAGTGGGCTGGTGTGTTTTTCTTTTTTCTCGTCATAGGCAAGCTGTACAGCGGCATAACCATCTGTTTCTTCTGTACGAATCTGCGTAACAACACACGGACCAGCCTCAATAACGGTGCAAGGGATATTTCTACCCTCTGCATCGAAAACGGAAGTCATTCCGATTTTTTTTCCAATTAATCCAGACATTGGTTTTAATCAGTTGTTTTTAGTTAAACTTAAGTTGCATTGCCAGTGATTTTTTCAGTTTATCCTTTTTTCGCTTCTCAGCGCTGAGATTCAACTGGTTACAACTCCCCGCATATTTTGCGGGGCTGCAAATGTACGAATTATTTGCAAAACAGCAAAACTTTTTTCCTCATAAACACCTCTTTTAAAGAAACATAAATAAAAATTTTCTTCTTAGGTAGTAAATTATACATTAATCCTGTTAATAATCCATATACCGCAAGTTCACACGACATACAAATTGCTGTAGGGAAAAGTGGTGGCATACTAAGAGTTAACGATCTAAGAAGGGGAGCAATAAGCCCTATAACACTTCCATATTTCCAACCACAAATAAATCCACATAATAGCACTGGTATATGCATTGGACAAAGCATAGAACCTACTTGTGGAAGTTGACCAGTTAAAAAAGGCAATACATATGCAAGTGCTAAAAATATCCCAGATAATATAATTTTATATAATGAATTATTTTTTTTCATAATATCGTCCTATCTTTTCATATATTTTGTTTAATTATACAACAATTTTTTTTAAATTTCTATATATCAACTTCAAATATTTTTAATTAATAAGATAAAGATTTTATTATAAAATTCGATAGATTAATAATATTAAAAATTAGATAAAAATAATTATTCATTGGTATTGAAATTTTTTGAAAATTTTAAAACAATTGATTTTTTAAAAAAATGTGTACAAAATTATCGCCCCGCCCTAGTGTCCATTTTTTTCAAGATTAGACCCCGCTAACTTACTATTTCATTATGAAATATAGCATTTATACCATCAATTGATACTACTTTTATACAAAAAAAGCTTATAGGTAACTAATTATAGGTTACTTATAAGCTCTTTCACATCTATAGCATTATTTTTAACTTTTAGACACAATTTAGACAAAAATAGCAAAAGTGTCTAAAACCATATGTCAAAAGTGTCCAATTTACTTGCTCGAAGTGTCAAGTGGATATGCAAAAAGTGTCCAAAAGTATTAAAAAAAAGGACACTGAATATTTATTCTTTCTTCCCATAATAAAAATGCCTCCAAAGTAAATAGTGAATAATTTTATTTTTATTCACTGTCTACTTTAGAGACATCATACCACTTTGAGATAGACTTTTATATAATATTTTACTGTTTCCATAAAATTAGTTTTATCTTTTTACAAATAAAATTAGTTAATGGTGTTATTGTTTTAGATGATCCTAAAGTTACCAATAAACTAATAATAGCATTAATAACGAAATTAATAACAATATTTAAAACATTATTCATATTAATACTATAA
>CALDPN010000043.1 GCA_937911235.1 uncultured Bacteroidales bacterium | reverse complement strand
TTCTGTGACACTTGAAAAAAGTGGACGTTTGCTAAGTGGTCAAACTCTTGAGGCTCTTATTACTACAGTGTCGCCTTTCAATATTATAAGTTTGGGTCTTAACTGCTCGTTTGGAGCAAAAGACATGACTCCATACTTAAATATTTTGGCAGAAAAATCGCCATTTTACCTAAGTGCATATCCCAATGCAGGACTTCCTAATGCGCTAGGCGAATATGACGAATCGCCAGAAGATATGGCAAATGATTTGGCCGAAATTTTCCCAAAACTAAATATAATAGGTGGTTGTTGTGGTACTACTCCTGAACATATTGCCAGATTGGTAGAAATGCGTGGGGCGAATACTTCGCCGATGAGAGTGCCTGCAGTGAAAGAAAAAGCATTTGACTTAAGCGGTTTGGAATCACTTGCAGCAGAAGGCTTTATTGCAGTGGGCGAGAGAACAAATGTGGCAGGTTCAAAGAAGTTTGCTCGCCTTATTGCCTCAGCAGAATACGATGAAGCACTACAAATAGCACGCAAACAAGTGGAAGCAGGTGCACAAGTGATAGACGTGTGTATGGACGATGCTATGCTTGACGCAAATGCTTGTATGGCAAAATTCCTATATTTGATGGGCACAGACCCTGCCATAGCACGCGTGCCTGTGATGATAGACTCGTCGCATTGGGATGTGCTTGCCGAAGGCTTAAAACATGTGCAAGGCAAAGCAATTGTAAACTCTATTTCGCTAAAAGAAGGCGAGGAAGTGTTCTTGCAAAGAGCAGAATATGTAAAAGCTTATGGTGCTGCTGTGGTGGTGATGGCATTTGATGAAAAAGGTCAGGCAGACACATACGAACGTCGTGTGGAAATTTGCACTCGTGCATACAAACTACTTACCGAAAAAGCAGGTTTCCCTGCAGAAGATATAGTTTTCGACCCAAATATCCTAACTATTGCTACCGGACTGAAAGAACATAACAACTACGCTGTAGATTTTATTGAAACAGTTCGTTATATAAAACAAAATTTGCCATACGCCAAATGCAGTGGTGGTGTGAGCAATTTGTCGTTTGCCTTTAGAGGCAACAATCCTCTTCGCGAGGCAATGCATGCTGTTTTCTTGCACGAAGCGAGAAAGGCAGGGCTTGATATGGCAATAATCAATCCTTCTACCCTAATAAATGTAAGTGAGTTGGATTCTGTTTTAAAAGAGAAAATAACTAACTTAGTTTTGAATAAATCTGACGATGCGGCAGAATTGCTTATGGATTTTGTAGCGCAAAATGGGGTAGCAAAAACAGAAAAATTGACTCAAACTGCTCAAACAGAGCCTAAAACAGCAGAAGAAAGACTTGTAAATGCTCTTGTTACTGCAGATATATCTACTTTAAATGCCGACGTAACCGAATTACTTAGCAAACTTACTCCACTAGAAATAGTAGAAAATGTGCTAATGAAAGGTATGAACGTGGTGGGCGAACGTTTTGCAGCAGGCAATATGTTTTTACCACAAGTAGTGAAAACTGCCCAAACTATGAAAAAGGCAGTTGAGATACTTACTCCTTATATGAGTGCTGATTCTACACTTACTACCTCTAAACCAAAAGTGATTATTGCCACAGTAAAGGGCGATGTGCACGATATTGGTAAAAATATAGTAGGCGTGGTGCTTTCTTGCAATGGCTACGAAGTGATAGACCTTGGGGTGATGACTCCAAAAGAAACCATTATAGAAGCAGTGCAAAGAGAAAATCCAGTGGCACTTTGCCTTAGCGGACTTATTTCTCCGTCGCTGGTGCAAATGGAAGAAGTAGCTGCTGAACTAGAAAAAATAGGTTCAAAGGTACCTCTTATAGTAGGTGGTGCGACTACTTCGCTTAAGCATACAGCAATAAAACTAGACCCATTATACTCTGGTGTGGTACTTCATTCAAATGATGCTTCTGAAAATGTGCGTTTGGTAAACTCGCTTAAAAAAGAACCTCATTTGGCAGCGCTTTATAAAAATAAATACGCAGAAA
>CALDPN010000042.1 GCA_937911235.1 uncultured Bacteroidales bacterium | reverse complement strand
CCGTTTAGAAACACAGGAGCGCCGGGGGCTGCGGCGGATATGGTGATGATACCGCTGCTGCCCAGAGAACAGTCACAGATCGTCAAGCTGGAACGTTTACCTAACTGAATGGTTTGGGTAGCGTAAATTTTAGCGTTATCAAGTGTGCGGATATCCCTTTCGGGCAAATCGCAGGAAAGGTCACAGTTGCCCCTTACACCAATAAAGAATTTTTTGTCAGAATACGCACAGCAAAGCTCCTCGTACTCTCTGTAGCCGTCGCCTAAAAAGTAAACTGCGTCCGCAGAGGACTCACGGTTAATTGCTTCAAATAAATTTCCCCAGGCACCGTGGGAGTCAGAAACTACAACTAATCTCAAGAATAAACACCGCCCCGAAACATATATTGTATAGATTATATCTATTAAGGGTGGGGATTGCAATGGATAAAAACGAAAATGCAAAAATTGATATGAACGAGCTCTTAAAAAAGGTGCCCACAGAAAAAGGCACGTCGGATATCAGTAAGGAGCAGGTGGATGATTTTATAAATAAAAATAATAAACCTAGTATCTTAATTTGCGAAAATATTCTTCTTTATCAAAATTTATGTGATAGTAAATTCTCTGTTTGTAGTATTATGTTATTCGATAAAATAAATCTTAATAATGAACAAATAGATTATTATTGTATATTATCAGATTTAAAGTACCTAAAAAAACGTTACAATGTAAATATAGACATAAGATTATTTAAACCTGTATTGGAATTACCTGATGGAAATTATTTATATGTTTATGATTCCAACTTTTAAAATTCCGTAATACTACAACAAATTTAATCTAATAATTTTTAATTATAATTTCCGCCATCTTACACAAGCTGTGAGGTGGCGGTTTTTGTGTGTGACTTTTCGCTCTATTTGTTTGGTTATTAGGGGATTTTTTTGTATCTTTGCATATTGAATTTGATATTATCTATTCGATAATTCGCACTTATTCATAAAACAAAAAACGGAATATGAATTTAGATAATCAAATAGTTATATACCAAACCGAAGACGGACAAACGCAGATTGATGTTCGTATGGAGAATGATACTGTGTGGTTAACACAAGCTCAAATTGCGGAATTATTTGGTACAAAACGACCAGCAATTACGAAGCATCTAAAAAACATATATTCTTCAGAGGAATTAGATGAAAAAAACACATGTTCCATTTTGGAACATATGGGTAATGATGGAAAACAAATATATAACACAAAGTATTATAATTTGGATGCTATTTTGTCAATTGGCTATCGCGTAAATAGTAAGAATGCAACAAGATTTCGTCAATGGGCAAATGGGGTGTTGAAGCAATATCTCTTAAAAGGTTATGCTGTGAATGAGCGACTTCGACGTGAGCAGATTGGGGAATTGCGTCAGCTGGTACAATTGGTGGGGCGCACTTTGCAAAACGATGAAATGGCAACAAACACAGATAGTCAGGATTTGCTAGATGTAGTGGTTGATTATGCCTATGCTCTCGATACTTTGGATAATTATGACTATGAACGTCTTACGATTGAAAAAACTACAAAAGAAGAAACTGCTCCAGACACTCAAGAGAGCCAAGAACAAGCCAATAACAATAAACAAGAAAAAACATCTAAGGTATGATAACATTTGCAAATCCATGGTGTTTGTTGCTGTTGTTGATAATACCTGCCATAATAGCATATTATGTTTACAACAGAAAAAGACTAACAGCAGAAATAAGATTTTCATCTACAAAGGTGTTTCAAGAAATGCCAAAAAACTATAAGCATTATTTGAGATACCTACCACTTGCACTTCATATGTTGGCACTTGCTGCGCTTATTATAGCCATTGCACGTCCACAAAAGAGCGACAGTTGGAGTAATCAAACTACAGAAGGTATAGACATTGTAATGTCGGTGGATATTTCTTCTAGTATGCTAGCAGAAGACCTTAAGCCAAACCGCCTTAGAGCAGCCAAAAAAGTGGCTACAGAGTTTATTTCTTCTCGTAGAAACGACAATATAGGTCTAGTAGTGTTTGCAGGTGAAAGTTTCACTCAATGTCCTCTAACTATAAACCACGCAGAACTTATCAACTTGCTTAATGGCATAGAAAGTGGCATGATAGAAGATGGTACTGCCATTGGTTCTGGTCTTGCTACAGCAGTGAACAGAATTAAAGATAGTAAAGCAAAATCTAAGGTTATTATCTTGCTTACCGATGGTTCAAACAACCGTGGTCAGATAGCACCATCTACAGCAGGCGAAATTGCTAAAAGTTTTGGCATTAGAGTTTATACCATTGGGGTAGGTACTCGTGGCATGGCTCCTTATCCTTTCCAAACACCATACGGTGTGCAATATCAAGATGTGGAAGTGGATATCGACGAAGAAAGTCTTAAAAATATTGCAGAAACCACTGGTGGTGAATACTTTAGAGCAACCGACACAAAGAGTCTTTCTTCTATCTATAGAGAAATTGACAAACTAGAGAAAACCAAAATAGAAGTAAAAGAATTTAGTAAAAAAGAAGAATTATATCATTGGTTCGTTCTTGTTTTGGTGGTTTGTTTAATTGGCGAAATTACGTTAAGAAATACAGTGTTTAAATCTATTCCATAATATGTTCAGATTTGCTCGTCCAGAATATCTTTATTTGCTAATGTTGATACCTGTTTTAATAGGCTTCTTCTATTATGCACTTATTATAAAATCTAAGAGATTGAAATCTCTAGGCAACAAGGCACTTTTAAAAACTCTTATGCCAGAGGCTTCTCACATACGCCCAAGAGTGAAGTTTTACATGCTTCTCACAGCATTGATTCTGTCTATCTTTATGATGGCAGGTCCACAATTTGGTTCTAAACTTGAAAAACAAAAACGCCAAGGTGTGGAACTTGTGATAGCAGTAGACGTTTCAAATTCAATGCTTTCACAAGACTTAAAACCAGACAGAATGTCTCGTGCAAAAAGGGTGTTGAATCACTTAATAGACAATCTACAAAACGATAAAGTGGCACTAATGATATTTGCAGGTGATGCATACGTGCAAATGCCGCTTACCACAGATGTGTCTTCTGCCAAAATGTTTTTATCAAACATAAATCCTGGTATGGTGCCTATTCAAGGTACTGCCATTGGCATGGCTATTAAACGTTCTATGCAACTTTTCTCAAATACAGATACCAATGTAGGTAAAAGTATAATCATAATTACCGATGGAGAAAACCACGAAGATGATGCTGTGGAAATGGCAAAAGAGGCTCTAAAATATGGTATCACAGTAAATGTGATGGGTGTGGGTACTCCAGAAGGAGCTCCAATACCTATTGCTGGTACTCAAAGTTTTAGAAAAGATAAAGATGGCAACGTGGTGGTAACAAAACTAAACGAAACCATGTGTAGCGAGGTGGCTGCTGCGGGTGGAGGTATGTATGTGAGAGTAGATAATTCTTCTGCTGCAGTGAGAGCACTATCTTCTGAACTAGAAAAATTATCTAAATCTGAAATAGAATCACAAGTATATTCACAATACAACGAACAATATGTTGCAATAGCATGGATAGTTTTAGTTTTACTTGTATTGGAATGCATATTCTTAGAGAGAAAAAATCCGTTATTTAAAAACATAAAATTATTCTGATAATGTTAAGAATCGCGATTTCTTTATTAACTTTGCTTGCTTTTACATCTGTCTTTGCATATAAGGCAAATCCTTCTATTAGAAGTGGTAATAGTGAATACGAGGACGAAAAATATACAGACGCAGAGGTGGAGTATAGAAAGGGTATTCAGGCAGATAAATATTCTGTGGAGTCTGCATACAATTTAGGTAACTCTTTATACAAACAAGAAAAATATAAAGAAGCAGCTGCCGAGTTTGAAAAGGCAACAAAACTAACAGACAATAAAGAGAAACTTTCTTCTATTTATCACAATTTAGGTAATTCTCTGTATAAGGCAGAAGATTATGGAAATAGTGTAGAGGCTTATAAAAATGCTCTGAAAAATAATCCTAAAGATGAAGAAACTAGATTTAATCTAGCGCTTGCTCAAAAGAAACTTAAAGCTCAACAAGAGCAGCAACAACAAGATCAAAAAAACGATCAAAACAAAGAGCAAAACAAGGATAAAAAGCAGCAAGAACAAAACAAAGATAAGCAAGAAGAACAAAAACAAGAGCAACAAGAGCAGCAACCCCAGCAACAAAATAAAGAAGAAATGTCTCAAGAGGCTGCAGAACAAATCTTAGAGGCATTCTCACAAGATGAAAAACAACTTCAAGAAGAAATGCAACGCAGAAAAGGCGGTCAAAGAAGTTTAGAAAAGGATTGGTAAAAAGATGAGTAAAAAATTATTTATAGGATTTTTATTATGGATTTCTGCATTGGCACTATTTGCAGATGAGATAAGCTTTACTTGTAAAGCCCCTTCTACAGTGGTGTCTGGACAGCAGTTTAAACTTGTTTATACCGTAGACAAAGAAGGTAAAGACCTTAGAGTGCCAGAAATTTCAGATTTCGATGTGCTTTTTGGCCCTTCTACTTCACATAGCAGTAGTTTCCAAATAGTAAACGGTAAAGCAACAAGCAGTACACAAATTACATATACCTATATGTTGGCAGGTAGAGAACCAGGTAAATATACCATAGCTCCTGCAACAATAGTTATAAGCGGTGATAAATATACCAGTAATTCTGTGAAGATAGAGGTGCTACCTGCCGATAAACAACCTTCTTCAGCATCATCATCATCTTCTTCACAAGGACTTCCTGTAGATAATTCTTCTACTGTAAATGTAAACAACGAACAAATATTCGTTAAACAACATTTTACCAAAACAAAAGTTTACGAGCAAGAAGCCATTCAAGTTACCTATAAACTTTATACCCGTTTAGACGTGGTACAAGTGGGTGGCGCTAAATTCCCAGAATTTAAAGATTTCTTTGTACAAGATATAGATTTAGACCCAAATAGATCTTGGATTGTAGAGCATGTAGATGGATACAATTATAATACTATTGTGTTAAAACAATGTATAATATTCCCACAACATGCAGGAAAAATCAATATCGATGGTGGCAATGTAGAGGTGGTTTTAAGAATGAGAACATCTTCTTCACGTCATCAAAGTATATTCGACGATTTCTTCCAATCTTATCAAGATGTGAAGAAAAATCTAAAATTCTCAGGTGCACAAATTAATGTAAAACAGCTGCCAGCAAATGCTCCAGCAGGATTTAACGGTGCTGTAGGTGCTTATACCTTAAATTCGTCTATTTCATCAGAAAACATTAAGGTAAACGATGCTCTTACACTAAAACTTAAAATTTCTGGTACAGGAAATCTTAAGTTGATTAAGACTCCAGAAGTAAAATTCCCATTAGACTTTGATGTTTACGACCCAAAACAAGATGTAAAAGTAAAACCAGTTTCTAATGGTCAAAACGGTAGCAAATCTATTGAGTATGTAGCAATACCACGTTTTGGTGGCAATTTTGAGATTCCTTCTGTGAAGTTTGTATATTTCGACATCAACAAAGGTGCATATCAAACTTTAAGCACTCCTGTATATAAAATAAATGTAGATGGAAGTGCAGAAACAGAAGCAAGCACCACAGTAGTTTCTTCTACTGTAAATAAAGAAAATGTAAAACAACTATCAACAGATATTCGTTTTATACACACAGATATAGAAAAATCATTAACTAGAAAAGGAGCTCATTTTGCATTCTCTTCTTCAATGTATATCTGTTTGCTTACTCCACTCTTTATCTTTATTATAGTGCTTCTGCTACTGCAAAAACAAGCTCGTGAAAACGCAAATGTGGCATTAAGAAACACTAAACGTGCCAACAAAGTGGCTAAGAAACGCTTAAAAGAAGCACAAAAATGCTTAAAACTTGGAGAAAAATCTAAGTTCTACGAAGAAACAATGCGTGCTCTATGGGGTTATATCGCCGATAAACTTACAATTCCAGTGTCTGAGCTTACAAAAGACAATGTTCAAGAAAAACTTCAATCACATAATTGTGATGAAAAACTTACAAAAGAATTCCTTGCATGTTTGTCAGACTGTGAGTTTGCAAGATTCTCTCCTGTGGTAGACGAAAGTCTGTCTATGGAAAACATTTACTCTAGAGCAGCAGAACTAATAGGTGAACTAGATAACACACTAAGATAATATGAGAAACAAGATATATAGTATATTAGTAGCCCTTATAGTTTGTTTAAATGTACAAGCAAAAGTAGATTTCAACCTAGAAAAAGCAGAACTTGCATATACAGCAGGAGAATATAATACAGCACTTGAAGTGTATAATTCTGCTTTAGCTATGGGTTATGAGTCTGCAGATTTGTATTATAATGTGGCAAACTGCTACTTCAGAAAAGGTGAACTTGCTGCGTCTATTCTAAATTATGAACGAGCACTTAAATTAGACCCTTCTCACGAAGATGCAAAACACAATTTGGAATTTGCACAATCTCGCACAGTAGATAATATCGATACTTTAGGTAATGTATTTTTAGTAGAGTGGTGGAATGGTTTTGCAAATATTTCATCGGCAGATGCGTGGGCTTGCATATCTATTGTGTTGTTTGTAACACTGCTTGTAGGACTTTCACTTTATGTTTTCGTTAGAAAAATGTGGGTAAGAAAACTAGGTTTCTCAGTTTCTGTAATAGCCCTTTTCTTTACCATTATTGCTATACTTTCTGCATATACACGTTACAGTGTGGAAACTTCAAAGTCTCAAGCGATAGTTTTCTCACAAACAGTAACAATCAAAAGTTCACCAGATAGCAGTGGCAACGATTTGTTTATCTTGCATGAAGGCACAAAGGTGAAAATAAAATCAACACTAGGTGAGTGGGTAGAGATAAGCACATTGGATGGAAATTCTGGTTGGATGCCAGCTAGTTCTATAGAAGTGATATAATGGACATGTTCAATACTTTGATAGAATGGGATAGAGAGCTATTGGTGAGTATTAATTCACTCAACAATAGTTTTTTCGATAATCTTATGTGGTGGATTTCGGACCGTTTTGTCTGGATTCCACTTTATCTTTCTATTATATTCTTTTTATTTAAGATAAAAGGAAGAGACGGCATTGTAGCAGCAGTTGCAGTAGGTTTATGTATTTTAATAGCAGACCAAGTGGCATCTGGCTTTTGCAAACCATTTTTCGAAAGACTTAGACCAACACACGACCCTCAGCTAAAAGATATTATCCATGTGGTAAACGATTATAGAAGTGCACTATATGGCTTTTGTTCTTCTCACGCTTCAAATACCTTTGGAATAGCCACGCTCACATGCTTGCTATTTAGAAACAGATGGTATGCTGCACTTATTTTCTCGTGGGCAGTGCTGAATTGCTACTCTAGAATGTATCTAGGAGTACACTTTCCGCTAGATATTATTTGCGGAGCACTAGTAGGCGTGGCAGCAGGATTTATTTCGTATTATCTTTACAAATATGTGGTAAATAAGTTCGCTTATTTTAATTCAGATTCGGGAGTAATTACAGGCAAACAAACACTTTGTGTTTTGGCAATCTATGTTTTAACGTTTATTTTTATGTTGTTAAATTACGGACTTTGTCCGTGATTTAAGGCTGCACTCGGCAATGCTTAAGCAAGCTTATCATTGCTCTCATTTGCACTAAAATTCCTAACTATTATGGCAACATTATACTTAATTCCATGTACGCTTGGCGAAACAGATTTAAACAATGTTTTGCCTAGTGCTAATGCTGCGATAGTAACTTCACTTAAGTATTTTATAGTGGAGAATATTCGCACAGCACGTCGTTTCCTTAAAAAAGTAGATAGAAACATTAATATAGACGAACTTGAGTTTTTTGAACTTAACGGACATACACCTGCTGAGGTGATTTCATCTTTCCTAAAACCAATGGCAGAAGGACATAGTATGGGAGTGATTTCAGAAGCTGGCTGCCCTGCTATCGCCGATCCTGGTGCCGATGTGGTAGGCATAGCTCAAAGCAAAGGTTATGCTGTGAAACCACTTGTAGGCCCTTCTTCTATACTACTTTCACTAATGGGTTCTGGATTTAATGGTCAGAGTTTTGCCTTTCTTGGATACTTGCCAATAGATGCAGCAGAAAGAAATAAGATGTTCAAAAAAATGGAACAAAGAATTTATTCAGAGCATCAAACTCAAATCTTTATTGAAACTCCATACCGTAATATGAAACTGGTAGAAGATATATTGAAAAACTGCCAAAACTCTACCAAACTTTGCATCGCATGCGATATTACACTAGAAACAGAATATATAAAAACTCAAACAGTTTCTGCTTGGCGTAAGACAAATCTTCCAGACTTAGCAAAACGACCAACAATATTCTTATTATACAGATAAAAAAAGGGAGCTTTAGGCTCCCTTTATTATTTGTTTGTTTAGTTCAAGTATCAATGTTATACCTAGTGGTATAAATGCGTGGTTAGTGAAGCTCCAAAATATTAGGCTATAAAGTATAAACAATACAGCTAACAATATAAGTGCTACATTTATTATCTTGAATGTTATTCCTTTGTCTTTAATCATTAAACCCACAAATGGGATTATAATTAGTGGGTTGAATATGAGAATATTCATATTCCAACTAGTGAATGGGTGTTCTGAGAAGAACATCAAGAATACAACTAAAAGCCCTATAAGAGTGTATGTAAAGAATATAGTGCCACTAAAAATATTGCTTGCAATGCGACATTTTTTACCAAAGATAAGGTTGATAATAGAAAGAACTAGTATAATACATGCCAAAACAAAAGGTGTGAAAAGTGTACTTTCTACAGTGGTTTCGATAGGAGTAAGGAGTATTTCTTGTCTTGTATTAGGTTTAAAATCTTCTCCGTCCCTGTTTATTAAACTATTATTTAGCGCAATATCTAGGTGTTCTGGTAAAAACTGCACTTCTTCTGGAGTCATTAGGGTATTGTAGTCTTTTCCTCCAAGGCAAATGTCGAACGAAAACATAAACCAAGGATAGTTTTCTGCATAGCGTCCAATGATTTCTCTAAAAGTAAATTCAGCAGGAAGCAAACTTTCGCATCTATCGTTGTATGCAAACTTAACTATATCTCTAATTTTTGTAGCACAGTTGTTGAAAGCAAAGTTGTATCTGTACTCTCTGTTTTCTGGTTTTAGGTCATTGGTAAGTACTCTAATAATACGCTCTTTTTCGGTGTCGGTAAGGTCCAAAACAGTGGCTTTCACTCCACTTCCTCGCCATGCATACGAATATAGAAATGAATTGTAGCCATCCACTCCGCACATATAGTCTGTTTCGCCTTTCACAAATCGATACACAAAACTATCTTGATTGAAATCAAATAGACCATAGTTTACCACAGCATCTAGTCCTGTGTTTTTATTGCATACTCTTATAGCGGTATGGCCAAAAATGGAATAGATTTCATCCCCAGGAGAACAAGTAAGCACAGAAATTTCTGTGTTGCTTATATCTTGTGTCCATGCTTTATATCTTATATTGGATGTGGCAAAACAACTCGCCACACCAACAAAAAGTAGTAATATTATTAGTTTATGTTTCATGTTACAAAATTTCCGCTACTGTAAAGTTGCTACCACCTACAAAGATAAAGTCATTTTCACTCGCTTCACGTTTTGCTGCCTCAAGAGCATCTGCTACAGAAGGGTAGGCGTTGCCTTTAAGTCCAAATTCAGAAGCTTTTGCTTTTAGTTCTTCTGCAGGAAGTGCTCTAGGTATCTGAGCATTGCAAAAATAGTAAATAGCATCTTTAGGCAGAAGTTTTAGCATAGAAGTAATGTCTTTATCCCCTACCATACCAATTACAAGGCGTTTCACATCTGCCTTAATATCAGCAATTTGAGACACAATATATTGCATACCTGCTACGTTATGGCCTGTGTCGGCTATAATAAGTGGTACAGAAGAAAGTTTCTGCCAGCGACCCATAAGTGAGGTAAGTTCTACCACATTTTTTAAGCCTTCTACAATATTTTCTTCCTTAATATCAAATTCTTTTTTTAGCAATTCTGCCGCAGCAAGAATAGTTTTTTTATTCTTATCTTGACAATAACCTTTTAGTTCAAATTCATAGTCTGAAGCATCATTGTCTTCTGCAAAAACAACTTTCTCAGTCTTTTCGGTAAAAATTGGGCGAAGTTCTAATGACATTTCTCCTACCACAGCTGGTATGCCAGATTTTAAAATACCTGCTTTTTCAAATGCAATTTTTTCAAGTGTGTCGCCAAGTAGGTTTACGTGGTCGAAACTTACATTTGTTACCACAGAAAGCACTGGAGAAATAATGTTTGTGCTATCAAGGCGACCACCAAGACCAGTTTCTATCACTGCTACATCCACATTTTCGTGTGCAAAATATGTAAATGCCATTAAAGTAGTAATTTCGAAAAACGAAGGGTTAAGTTTGGCAATAATCTCGTCTGCCTCGCGCACAAAGTCAATTACATATTGCTCAGAAATTGGTTTACCGTTTACGCGAATGCGTTCTGAAAAGTCTTTTAGGTGAGGCGAAGTATAAAGACCCACTTTGTAACCTGCCGATTGCAGAATAGCTGCAAGGGTATGCGACACAGAACCTTTACCGTTTGTGCCTGCTATATGAATGGTTTTAAATTGTTTATGCGGACTTCCATACGCCGCATCAAGTTCCATTACATTATCTAAACCTGGTTTATATGCAGACTCACCTTTTTGCTGAAAGGCAGGAGTTTTAACAAATAAGTATTCAAGTGTTTCTTGGTAGGTCATTTTTTAATTGTTGATAAATTTTTCCCTTATATTTGTTTATTTTAAGCCATATTTATCAACATCTGTGGATTATTCTGTGGATAACTTAGGAGGTTTTTTAAGAAAATGAATTACGATATAGAACAAGTTTTAAATGAAGCAAAAGAAGTTATTGTTCCTGAAGTTGCAATTAGATATGGTGCTTTTATTCAAACTATCGTTGATTTCTTAATCGTTGCAGCTGCTGTATTTGTAATGATTAAAGTCATTGCTGTACTTTCAAGTATTAGATTAAAAGAACAAGCTAAAGAAAAACTTGAAGCAAACGGCTTATTACTTAATGAAAAAGTGACATATATAGAAAGTAATTCCGTTGATGCTGATTTGGTTGTAACGACCATACATAATTTCAACATTGCGTTGAATGGTTTGGAACAACTCGTTGCGTTCAGCCTCGCGAGTTTTGAAGTTTTCGGCACAGAAAGCGATGAACTCTTCGGCAGTGCCATCTTGGGCAGTCCAAAGTTTAGCAGCACAATTCACGCCACGTTCGACTAAATCGGGATTGACTTGCGAATCTTTAGCCCAGATGGCTTTGATTGCAGCATCGATGTCGGTTTGTTTCAATGATGACATAGTGTCGGTTGTGTTTTTTTCAACGTTGCAACATGCAGTGAAAAGAAGTGCAATTGTTGCAATTAGAGTGAATAATTTTTTCATGATATTATTATTTTAAAAGACAAAAGGACATAATAACAAAAAGTCCATCTTTATGTTATTATGTCACTTTATAAATTATTTTTGGAAACACTCAAGGCGTTTGATTACGGCGAATACGAACCAGTCAGGTAAGTGCTTGATGATTGGCACAAAGAGATGGTTAATAAGGCCAGGCATACATTGTTTTTTGCCTTTGAACATTGCCTTGAGGGCTTTTTTTACCAATTTTTCAGGGCGCATACTAACGCCTATGCCGACAGCAATTTTACGCCAATAGTCGCTCAAGCCATAAAGACCAGTGTCGACAGCACCAGGGCAGATAGCCGTTACGGTAACGCCAAGCGGTTTGAGTTCGTACCACAACGAACGTGAGAAGTTGAGAATAAACGATTTAGTTGAATTATAGACATTGATGCCAGGCATAGTCATCCATGCTGACATAGAGCTCATATTGAGGATGTAGCCATGTCCACGTTCAGCCATATCGGCACCAAAGACTTGGCACATGTGAGCCACAGTTTTGACATGGAGGTCGAGCATCACGTCTACACGCTTCTTGGCAGTCTTGATAATTGGGTTGAAAAAGAAGACGCCAGCGTTGTTGATAAGCACTTCGATTTCGATGTTATTGTCTTTGCAGTATTG
>CALDPN010000041.1 GCA_937911235.1 uncultured Bacteroidales bacterium | reverse complement strand
CCCGAATCAGGCTCATCCAAGAAGAAAAGGCTTGGATCAGCAATAAATTCCACCGCGATGCTAAGGCGTTTCTTTTGTCCGCCTGAAAGTTCAAAGGGAGATTTTTCAAAATATTCAGGCTTTATTTTCCTTGCAAGATTAAGCACCAAATTACCCTGTCTTCTGATATAATCAGCTTCTATGTTATCTATGATTTTTTTCGCCTTATCATCAATTCGATAACCATACTTTTCTTTATTTCTTTCCATTTCTTCAAGGTTTACATTTTTATCAGAAAACAAATGAGTATACCCAATTATTTTTTCTATTGCCATCTTCTTTTGTTCTAAAGCTCTGTAAAATTCTTTATCTGCCTTTCGAGCTTCCCTATCATAACTTAGTAAAAGTCTAACTATGTTATCTACCCTTTCCCTATATGGCTCCATATCTTTACTACCATATGATAATCTTCCTTCTTTTGGTAATTCTTTTACAAGTTTAAGATCATGTAGAGCAAAGCAATTATTTACAACAACATGAGCAACTGCTATAACTCCAGTTTCATTTGGTACTTTTCTTATTTTAAGACTTGTTATCATTATCTCTTCAAGTTCACCTAATTCATGACCAACTCCATTATATGCATTTACAACAACCTCTGTTAATTGACCTGCAAATTCAGGATTTGTTGCATGAGCATAATCAAAATATTTATCTTCTATCTTTTTTGATTCCATAGCGATAAATATGCGCTCTGGTCCTTGAATAATTTTAACTTCATCAACAACTATATTGTCATTTATTAAAATTTGGGCGATCCCTTTTAATCTGGTATCGCCTTTTATAACTTTTCTAAGTGCAAGTACTTTTATATTCATATCTTTTGTCCTTTAATAATTTATTTATTTTTTTAAATAATTTATTACGTCAGCTGCAACTTCATTTTTCATTCTATTAACAGCTTGGCTTAATACTGTTGAATATAAAGCTCCTGTTTCTTTATAGTAATCAGCAACTGGTGCAGTTTCTCTATGGTAAACTTCTAATCTATTTTTAGCTTTCTCTAATTTGTCATCATCTCTTTGATATAAAGCAGCTCCACATTTATCACAAACTCCATCAACTTTTGAAGGATTTAATACTGTGTTATAAATTGTTTTGCATTCTGAATTTGAACAAATTCTTCTATTTACTATTCTTTCTAGAATTTCTTCTTCTGGTGTTTCTAGGTTAACAACTATATCGATTTTTTTACCTTCTTTTGTTAACATTTCATCTAAAACTCTAGCTTGATTTACTGTTCTTGGGAAACCATCTAATATTAATCCGTTTTGAACATCATCTTCTTTTAATCTTGATGTTATTAATTCTACTGTAATTTCGTCTGGAACTAATTCTCCTTTTGTAATATACTCATTAGCTTTTTTACCAATTTCTGTTCCTTCGCTAATATATTTTCTAAAAATATCTCCACTTGAGATTGCTGGAATAGCAAATTCTTTTGAAAGAATTTCTGCTACACTACCTTTTCCTGAAGCTGGTGCTCCTAACATTATAATTACCATAAAGATTCCTCCTATATATAATTTGTTTTATGAACTAAATAAGTGACATTTTATTTAAAAAATATCGTAGATCATTATGAAGAATATGTAACAGTACATTTAATTGATGAAGATAATGGTAAAGTATATTGTGCAGATGAAATGTTTGGAATTTCAATGTGGTATGATATTGAGAATTTAGAAAAATTGGCAACAGTTAATGCAAGAAGAGAAAATGATGATGATGAAATTGTAGCTTTCATGGATAAATTAAATAGAGATGATGAATTTTTAGCTTTTGTTGAGGCATTGAAAGAAGTGGCAGAGTTTAATGGAATTGATATTCCTCAAGTTGAAATTGATGAAGAACCAAATGTAGTTGATGATGATTTTGAATTGAAATTTGATGATGATTATGAAGATGATTTACTTGATGAAAGATATGATGGTAACCGTTTTCCATGGTATAAATTTAATTTCTATAATGCTTTAGAGGAGCTAAAATTCCAATATGAAAATGAAGATACAAATGCTATTTGGTACATGACAAACGGTGAAAGAGCATTGACGTTCAAAGATGAAAGATTAGTTGATGTACGATTAGCAGACCATGTTGAAAACTTAGTTTATTTTGCTGCTCCTATACAATTAAAAGATTTACAAGATGAATGGGAAGTAAATAAAATTGTAGATGAAGAAACTCGCAAGATTAATGAAATTGTTGAGTTAATTAAGTCATTAAAAGACATTGAATTAGTACAAGACCTATTATATACTATTGATAAATACAAGGAATAATAACAGGAAAAGTTCAATCGTGAGGTTGAACTTTTTATCTTTTTCTAATATAATCTGAATGTAAAGGAAAGGAATGATAAAATGGAAAACATGAAGAAAGTTGCGAAAGTATTGGATATTGTGAGAAAGACAAGTAGTACCAATGCAAAACAAGCAATTTTACAATATGAAAATGAACAGGAATACGGTGAAACATTGAGAAATGTATTGTACTATACGTATAATCCATTCATGATGTTTGGATTAACTGAAAAAACTCTACAAGTTGTACGACCTAACATCATGACGTATGCAGTAGCAAGAGAAGAAGATGTATTCTTATTATTAGAAGAATTGGCTAACAATAACATTAACGACCATTTACGTACAGAAGCAAAACGTTTACTACTAGCTATTAATGAAATTGAAGTACGTGAAATGGTGTTTGGAATAATGGTTAAGGATTTAAAATTGGGAGTTAATGTGACAACCTTGAACAAGGTATTTGGTAAAGGTTTCATTCCTAAATTTGATGTACAATTAGCAGAGAGTTATGCAAAACAAAAACCTAGTAGTTTAAAAAATAAAGAGGTATGTATTACAGAGAAGTTAGATGGTTTCCGTATTGTGTATAATCCTGTACAAGAGAAGTTCTTTACACGTAAAGGACAAGAGTATGAGGGATTAGAACATTTAATACCTGAATTGAACGATTTATGTGTAGCAATTTCAGAGGATAACTTAGTTCATGGAGAAGATGTAGTAATTGACGGAGAGTTAGTCCATGAGCCTGTTGAGGGATTAAATTCACAAGAGTTATATGCTTTAACAAGTAGTGCGGCACGTAAAAAAGGTAGACATAGAGATAAATTAAAATTGCAGTTCCATGTGTTTGATTTTGTGCCTTTAAACGAGTTTATGAGCGGTTTAACAACGTTAAGATACAAGGCTAGACGAAGTATTATGGATGTGGCTTTCGTGGCTCTAAACGACTTAAAACACGTTAAACCAGTAACAGTATTTTATATGGGTAAATTTGATGAAGATATTTTAATGACTCACTTAAAACAGGTTGAAGCATTAGGTGGAGAGGGATTAATGATTAACCTCATGGAAGGCACTTATGAATGTAAACGTACTAAAAAATTATTAAAAGTTAAAACATTTAAAGATGCAGACGTTTTGGTAACGAATGTTGTCGAAGGTACAGGAAAAAATTTAGGAAAACTAGGGGCAGTGGAAGTTAAGTTCTTACACAATGGAAAAGAAATGTATTGTGAATGTGGTAGTGGATTTACTGACGAAGAACGTTTAAATTATTGGGAACACCCCGAATTGATTATGGGTAAAGTAGTAGAGTTGAAGTATTTTGAAGTAACACAAAACGATAAAGACAAAACAAAATATAGTTTACGTTTCCCAACATGGCAACATAGAGTACGTACAGACAAAGACGAGCAAGATATTACAGATGTGGAAAAAAATTAAGGAAAAGAGTGATATGTATGGATTGTGTATACCTTGTAAACGTGTGTAACTATGAAGATGTTATTACAGTAGGTTATTTTACAAACTATGACCAAGCAAAAGCCTATTGTGACCTACATAACAATGATAACGAGTATTATAATGACATGAAATACTATGTGAAAAAAATAGAAAAACTTAATTGAGGGTTGAAAAACCCTATCGTTTATACTATTATTATAGTGTAAGAAATAAAAGAAAGGATTGATACAATGGTAAACCTTGATATGATTTTTACAAAGTTGGAAAATGGAGTACCTTTAGAAGAAATTGAAGTTATTGTGTTGGAAAAGTTAATTGAAGAATTAGATTATTGGTTGGGAGTAGAGTCAGAACGAGCAAATAAGGCAGAGGAAGAAGTAGCTTATTACAAACGTTTAGCAAACTTACGTAAATAAGGAGTGATTGTATGAATGAACGATACATGGAGTTTTATTTGGATGTAAGTGAAATTGCAAATAAGTTAAATGAAATTCTTAAAGAGTACGCTTTAGTAGATTACCATATTTTACGTGATGAAAAAACAATTAATAAGTATTATTTGTTGGTTGGAGTAAGTGAGTTAAATATTCCTAGAGCAGTTAAAACTGATGGAAATATAATTTTACTATAAGAAAGGTTGATTTGTTCTATGAAAAGTGAAAAGATGTCTTTGGTGTTTTACCATGGGTTCTTACAAATGTTGACCATGTTGACGGCAACAGTTCTCATTGGACAACTAGCAGGAATTAGTTTACCAGTAACACTCTTTACATCAGGTTTAGGATGTATTATATTTACACTCTTAACTAGAGGTAAAGTTCCGATTGGATTGGGATTGAGTGGTAGTTGGTTGGGTACTATGATTGCTATGAGTGCTTATGGGTTAGACCATGTAGTTGGTACAACGATTTTAGGTGGAATTTTCTATGTATTGTTCGCACTGGCGATTAAGTTACAACCAAAAGTACTCAAAATATTTACACCATACATACTTAACTTAGCAGTATTCATGATTGCAGTAAACTTAATTGGAACAGGTGTTGGATTAGTAATGGCGGCACCAGTTACAGGTATTGCAACAATTATAGGAATTGCATTGTTTAGTCAGTTCAAACATACAAGACAATTTATGTTCCCATTAGGTATTTTAGCAGGTACGATTATTCATGGATTGATGTTTGGTTTAACTTCAACAGTAAGTGGAGCATTTATTCCAGCGTTCGTTTCACCAGCATTTAATACAACAACTTTTGTAGCTAGTTTAATTTTCTTCGCATTAGCAACAGAGGCATTAGGTGATAGTAAACTTGCAGCAGATGTTACAGGTAACAAATATGAACCAGACAAAGTTATTTTAGGTAATGGAGTAGCAAGTATTGTGGCAGGTTTATTTGGTGGTATGTCAGTAACAACTTACTCAGAGTCATGTGCTTATGTTCGTGCAACAGGATTTGCTCACCCACTTTCAATAGTTGTAGCAGGTATTCTATTCATTATTATGAGTTTCATTCCTGCTGTTAATTATGTAATTGGATTTATACCAGGTGCGGCTTTAGCAGGTATGTTATTATACTTATTCAGTTTAGTTGCTATGAGTAAAATTAGTGAGGCACACGCTAAAGATGATAATGAGTTGTTAGTAGGTATTTTAGGACTTGCGGCTTTCTTCTTAGCGCCTCAATTATTACCAAGCATTTCACAAATTGCAGTAGGTATGATTACAATGATTGTAGCACACTTAGTTTTACAAGGTATTGAGAAACTTAAAAAATAAATAATTGAGGGTTGAAAAACCCTCTATCTTGTAATATAATATAGTTACAAGGCAGTAAACGTAGTAGGAGTGATAGTTTGAAGTGGTCGTTATTTAAAGCAATAGGATATGTACTAGGTAATAAATTAATTTAAGAAAGGTTGATGTGTATGAATACTGGTGTAATTGGAGCTTTTGGTTTATTATTTGCAATGACTATTGGGTTAGGTATTGTTACAATGATAAGTGAACGAAAATTAAATAAGAAAAGACAGCAAGAGAAACAAGTAGAGCATTGTTGTCACGAATGTTGTGGCTGTCAAGGTTGCGTAGAGCGTGAATGTACTTGTTGTGAATGTGGATGTAAAGCTCATTGTGAATGTGGTTGTGAGTGTGCTTGTCACTTAGGGGCAAAATGTACTTGTGAACGTGAAGAAGAATGTGGATGTTGTGGAAAACCATTAAATGAATGTGAATGTCAATGTGGATGTCATAAACATTAGGAGTGAAAAAATGAATTACTTTTTCCGTTTAGGTGATGTTGTTTTAGTTAAGGATTTGGATTGTTTACGAAATGAAGGTATTGCGGTACATGAGGCAGAAGATGATTATGGGAATAAAATTTCCTACTGTATGCGATACGGAATAATGTATAGTATATTTGAGAATTATGAACATAAACTACCAGGTAGTGTTGGTGTAGTTTGTGGCGGAATTTACGATAAATATTTAGAAGTTAAGATTAATGATTTAGTTTACATTTTACCACATTTTACTTTAAAGCCATATGATGAAATTGATGATATTGTTTTATTAGAAGAAAATGTTAATTGAGGGGTTGAAAAATCCCTCTATCTGTAATATAATATGAATGTAAGGAGTTGATAGAGTGGAAACAACAAACATTAATGACGTATTAGAATATTTAGACTTTCAACTACACATGGAGTTGAAAAGAACTAAATCAGAGGGTTACAAATTCTTGATAGTTAGTTTATCACCTAACGTTGAGGATGGCATTGCAGACATGAAATTGCGAACAAGAGGAGCAAACACTTATGATGAATTAAGAGCAATAATTGATGAATGGGGTTATGATTTGAATGAAGTAACACAAAATCAAGTACAGATTTACAGATTGGAGTCGATAAAATGAGGATAGAGAAAAGACTAGATGAAAATGGTAAGGTTGAGTTAGTTGTTCATCAAGATAGTGAAGAATTGTACACTGAGTTAAAAGGATTTAGGAAAGTGTTTCTCCCTTTATTGGGAGAACATAAAGTAATTAGACAAAGTGAACACGTATTCATGTTTCAAATACCTGAATTTTATGGACAAGACAAAGTAATTATTTTATTCCATAGTGATTTAACATTATTTGGAGTCAGTGGCAAATGTATTCTATTTGAATACGGATGGACAGGGGCGAGTAATAAATAATGATAAAAACATTATTGGTAATAATAATACTTATTGAGTTGGCACATTTAGTTGTACCTGCTTTATTAGGATTGACATTCTCTTGCATAGCGTTAATGCTTAAATTTTGGTGGGTGCCATTCCTATTATTGTTAATAGGTTATATTGGAAAAAAGCGATAGGAGTGATTTTATGGTTACTAAATGGATTGCTATTTCTATTATTGCTGGGTTGTTGGCTGCTATGTTGCCTGTGGCTATTGTAGCTTTATGGACTATTAATAAATTATTTGTTTCAGCAGTATTATTGTTTGCGTTAATAGTCGGAATTGTTTCGTTAGTCGCAGTAGCGATTGATAAAGAAATTCAAATTAAAAAATTACAAGAAGAAGTAAAGGAGAATGATTAAGAATGAAAGTGACAACAAAAAACGGAAAACAAGGTGTAGTAGAAATTATTAAGGATACTCATAGTGCAGTAATTACGATTGACGGAGTACGACATACAGTAGCGTTTGTACGTGACCAAAAGAAAATTGTAATTAAAAATGATATGTTACTTAATCAAGGTGATTTAGCTTTAGTTCGTGTTGAGTTAAGTAAGTTCATCAAGAAAGAGGATAACAGTAAAAAACGTCGCAAATAAGAGGGGAAACCCTCTATCGTAAAACTTAATAAAGGAGTGATATGATGGCTAAGAAAGATGAATTTCGTGATGTGTATTGGGTTAGATTGTTAGAGCGTCAACAGAGTGGAATACGTCAACAACAAGAGCTACATAGATTTGAGTCGTCAGCAGGAGCATTGAAAAAGTTTGAAGAACTAGTATTAGAGAATGAGGGCAGAGAAGGTCAGTGGATTGTGGATGTATTATTCATTCATGAAGGTCAATTTTCTACAATTAAGGAGAAACACTTATGGTTGTAAAATTAACTAAGTTTGTTGGTAAAACATTATTACTTACTGTTGTTGGTGAACTATTGCCGACAGCAGTAGACAATACTGTTAGTATTAATGGAGATTTATATAGAGTTGCTCAGATAACAGATATAATTACAGAAGAGTCACGAATGACTAGAATTGTCAGAGAAATAAAAGTTGTTAATAAAGTTTATTATTAGGGTTGAAATTCAACTAAGAATATAATATAATATGAATGTAAGATAAATTAATAGGAGTGATTATTAAATGAAACGATTTGTACATTATGATTTACACAAAGTTGAGATTGTTGGGTTAGACGAAAAGAACAATTACAGTTATGTAAAAGTGTTCGACTCAACAGGATTAGTATTCTTTAAAGAATATTCATACTTAGTAGGTATAGGATTATTGGAAAATAGTGAGTTGGAGTATTTTGAAATGGAGGTTGATGAATAGTGATAGGATACGGAAAGATAGTATTCTTAGCAGGTCTGATTGATTTAGGACAAGATAATGACCAATCATGGAAGTCACACGTTACAATGGAGTTGAAGAAGTTGGGGTTTTCGGTGATAAACCCCGCTACAACTTTTGTTGTTACAAGACCTGTTGAGGATGATGAATATTTAATGGAATTAGGTTATAAAATTAGACGTATTAATGAATACGCAATGGCAAATAGTGATTACATAGTTGCAAGGATTACAGAACGAATGAGTGTTGGAACAGTAACGGAATTGATGTTATGTCAAGGACTTGAAAAGAAATGTGTTATAGTGTGGGATAGTGACGCAGAACCTCCACTATATTTGTTTACATTTGAGTTACCAGTAGTTAGAAGTTTTGATGAAGCGATTGAGTATATTAAACTACATTAATTTTAACCCTTACTTCATTAATGTAGTATTAATATAAATAAAAAGAATAAATTATAAGAAAGGGCGCAAGTAGGAAACACTTGCGTAAAAGGTGAAAAACCATGAAAAAAACTAATTCAAACCTAATTTTAATTAACATGATTTTCGTTGTATGTTTAGTAATTGCCAATGTAGTGTCTGCAAGGGTATTACATACGGGTGTTACACTCTTCGGTAGTCCTGTCACACTACCAGGTGCCGCATTGTGTTACTGTTTAACGTTCCTATGTACTGATGTTATTTCAGAACTATGGGGTAAAGAAGAAGCCAATAGAACAGTACGATTTGGATTTATTGGACAATTACTTGCAACAGGGTTAATTATTTTCACAGGTTACTTACCTATTGCAGAGGGATATGAGGCAACAGATGCTGCATACCAAACATTATTAGGACAAAACATTTGGTTCTGTGTAGGTTCAATGGCTGGATACTTAGTTTCTCAAACATGGGATGTTGCAGTATTCCACAAAGTACGTGAATGGTTAATTAATAAAACTGGTTCAAACAAACACCGTTGGCTATATAACAATATGTCAACAATGACTTCACAAATTCTTGATACAGTGATTTTCATTTTCATTGCGTTTGGGTTTGGATTAAAACTTCCAATGGCAGCATTAATTAATATGGCGATTGGACAATACATTTTCAAATTCTTCCTTGCAGCACTTGATACACCAGTATTCTACTTATTAACTAGAACAAGAAAAGAAGATTAATTCTTCTTTTCTTTTTTTATTGAAAAAGAAAGTGAGGGTTGAAATATTCCATAATTTGTACTATTATTATTTTGAAAGGAGTGATAAGATGTTAGTCACTAAGGAAGTTTTTAGTCGTTTACAAGTCGGAGATTATGTAAGAGTTAAAACTTTAGGACAGTTGATTGACAGTGGTTGGTATGAACAATATGGAGTTTTATTCCATGAGAACAGTGTAGCAGGTGTTACCCCTCAGATGTTGAGTAATGGAGAGTTACGAAAAATTAAGAGTGTAGGATTTAATCAGTATACGGAAGAATATTATATAACTTTAGAAGATGATAAATTAGAATGGAAATACACGATTGAAATGATGTATGAATTATATCCATTAACGAGAGGGTTGGTATAATGGCAAAACCTGGTGTGGAAGTACCTGGTAAGAATGTCTTATATTGTGTTAAAGTACAGAAGTGGAAAAACGGATTGTTAAAGAAAACAGTAAGTAAGGAGTTTTTCAAGACGTTAAGAGAGGCAGAGTCAGTTTATAATGGACATGATGAAGAGGGAATGAAAGTTCAATTAAGTGTGTATAAAGACGGAAATGAACGTGCCATAAAGGAGAAGAATAATTAGTGTATAAAGATGAAGTGATTACAATTAGATTTGATAAGGAAATGTTAAAGGGGTTTACAGGATATGATACTGAGAACCCCGAAGAGTATTTTAAATATCATCCTAGAGCAAAGAAACCTCCTATGGAGAGTTTATGGAAAAAGAGTCGCAATGGACTAGTACCGAGTGTAAATACGTTTCTTAATTGTAATAACAGGGTTATACAAAATAGTTGGGAACAACATTTAAAAGAGTATTGTGAATATTGTATGCAACAACAAGGAATAAAACACGACTACATAAACCAGTGTATAATAGTGGTAGTACAATTTAAACCTACAAAATCAGAGTCAGATGTAAACAATGTTTATACTAAACCATTTATAGATGCAATGGTTGAAAGAGAGTTATTGATAGATGATAACTATAAAATAGTTAGATTACATCAAGAATACGCAGTAGTAGATAAGACAGACCCCCATAGTGAGATACGTATTTACCCCATTACAGAAGAACATGATATGGAATTTGTACTATGGTACATACAACAAAATATTTTAGATTTAGAAAAGAAATACTTTTAGAGGTTGAAAAACCTCTATCTTTATAATATAATATGATTGTAAGGAGTGATAAGATGAAGAAAGCACTAGTATTAAGTAGTGGTGGTGTTGATAGTACAACTTGTGTTGGTATAGCAGTAAATCAGTATGGTAGAAATAATGTAGCAACAGTTTCAGTTTACTATGGACAAAAACACGATAAGGAGTTACAATGTGCAGATAATGTGGCGAAGTATTATGGGGTAGAACATTATGAAATTGACTTGTCACAAATCCTAAAGTATAGTAATTGTTCATTGTTACAACATAGTACACAAGAAATTAAACACAAGTCTTATGCAGAACAGATTGAAGAAGATGGTAGAGTTAATAGTTATGTACCATTTAGGAATGGTTTGATGTTAAGTAGTGTAGCCGCATTGGCTCAGAGTTTATACCCCGAAGATGAAGTACATATTTTCTTAGGCGCTCACGCAGACGACTCAGCAGGAGAGGCATATGCAGATTGTTCACCAGGTTTTGCAAGGGCAATGTATGAGGCAATTAGTATTGGAACATATGGGAAAGTAAAAGTAAAAACACCATTAATTGCATTGAATAAAACACAAGTAGTTAATATTGGATTGATTTTAGAAGTACCTTATGAACTAACATGGAGTTGCTATGAGGGTGGAGAAAAAGCGTGTGGACAATGTGCAACTTGTATTGACAGATTGAGAGCATTTAGTGATAATGGGGAAACAGACCCCGTTCCATACAAAGAGTCGTAAGACTCTTTATCTTTATGTCAAAATAAAGAAAGGATGAAACAATGTTAAAGAAACCCAATAAAACACCGTATGCAAACTTTAAACTCTACTATGCGGCTATACGGACACGTTACGTTGAGGATTATATGGCAGAGTGTAATTATTACAGATTATTGTCATATGTCAATGAACGTTCAGAGATTGAAAAACAGTGTAAGAATGGTAGACAAAGATTGTTTGTAGACAGTGGAGCATTTAGTGCGGCAACAAGAGGTATTCAAATTAGTGTTGATGATTACATTAATTGGTTAAACAAATGGAGTACAGGAATGGAGAAGTTCTGTTCATGGGATGTTATTCCTGTTGGGGATATTAATCCTAAAGATAGTGCAAAACAATCATGGGAAAACTACTTGTATATGTATGAACGAGTCAATGAACCTGAAAAGTTAGTGTATGTATACCATAATGGAGAACCGATTGAATACTTAGAAAATGCAATAAAGTTTGGATGTAAGAGAATAGCATTGGGTGGTATTGCAAAAGCAACAACACCTGTACGCAAAGCATTTTTTGAGTCAGTAAAAGACATATTAGAGGCATACCCTGAGATTGATGTACACGCATTTGGAATGACTTCTATTGATTTACTTAAAGAGTATACGTTTATTAACAGTGGAGATAGTACTACATGGCTATGGGCATTGAAGTTTTCAGAGGCACAATTTGACTCAATTCCTAAAGTGTATTTCAGTGATGTTAATACAACAAAGAAAAATCATGTTAATAATATTACTGATGAACAGTATTTCGGTATTGAAGATGAATTAAGAGCATTTGGTTATGAGGTTGAAGATTTGTATGGTAATGGTGATGGTAATAGGAATAGGGAAGTATGGCAAGTATTGTATTGGCAGCAAAAGTTTTTTGCGGTGAATGGCGGATATTATGTTGATGAAAATGGTGATGTAGTTGAGTAAAGTGGATAAAGCATATAAAGATAAGTATGATTTTTATTTTGCTGGTTGTGCTATTGCAAGTGTAGAAAAGACGATTAGAGCCAACGACTTTTGTCGGCTCTTGTCGTGGGTTAGTGAAAGAAAAGTAATTGAAAAGCGTTGCACATTAGGTTATAAGACTTTTGTTGATAGTGGTGCATTTAGTGCTTATAGTAGAGGAATAGATATTGATATAGATGAATATATTGATTGGATTAATAAATGGCATCCAAACTTAGAAAGATATTGTTGTTGGGATACAATTCCGACAGATGATATTACACCTGATGTATCAGCTCCTAAAACGTGGGAAAACTATTTATACATGAAAAGTAAACTAACAGACCCCCACAAATTAGTATATTGTTTCCACTATGGAGAAGATGTTAGTTATTTGATACAAGCATTGGAAAGTGGAATTGATTATGTAGCGTTAGGTGGAGTTGCACGTAAGGGTAGAAAACAGAGATATGAATTTTTTAGTAGTTTAATTCCTATTTTTGAAGAATATCCTCATGTACACGTTCATGCTTTTGGTATGACAGCGATTGATATACTAAATAATTTTCCATATATAAATAGTTCAGACAGTTCAAGTTGGTTATACCCTCCTAAGTTCTTACGTATTCATAGTACTAATTTTGATACAGTGTTCTTTGGTCAAGATATGTCAAAAGAAGCTAACAGGAAAGAAACAATACAGAATTTAAGTCCACAGGAACAACTAATATTAGAACAGGAATTAAACACAAGAGGATTTACGATTGATGATATGTACCATAACAAACACCGTTCAGATTGGCAGATATTATTTTGGGCGGACAAGATGAAAAATGGAGTAAAAAGATAATGAGAGGGTTGAAAAACTCTCTCAAATATAATATAATATATCTGTAACGAACGAAGTTACGAAAATACATAATTGAAAGGAAAGATGTTTAATGTCTATTGATGTGAAAAACATTGTAAACACAGTAAGTTTAAGTGGAGTAGTTGCAGGTTACAAAATTGAAAAACGTGAAGGTAAAATGATGTGGGATGATGAACGTAATGGTCGTAAAAAAGGTGACCCTGTAACTCAATATGTTGGATATGTGACAGTACAAACAGACGAAAATGAATTTGCAACAGTGAACGTACAAAACATTGAAAACTTCTACAATGGAGAACCTGATTTCACAAGTCAAGCATTAGAACGTATGGCAAATGAAGAAGTAGATACATTCTACAAAACAAAAGATTTAACTCAGACACCAGTAATTAGTATTTATGGCGGAGTAAAAATCAATGATAACTACTATGTATCAAACGGAGAACTTCATGAAAGTTTACGTGTTGATTTAGGATTTGGTAGAATTTCATTGAAAGAGCCTAGTGAAGAACCACGACTTGACAATAACTTTAGTATTAATGCGATTGTTGAAGATGTAGTACCTGAATTGAAAAATGATGAAGAAACAGGTAGAGCGATTGTTCACTTAATTGTTCCTTATACTTATGGTAGTAAAGCTAACCAAGTTGTACGAGCAATGAAAATGCAAGTTGTAGCAGGTGTTTGTGTTGACGAAGAGGGAGAATACGATTTAGGGGAAATGATTTTAGACGCACCAGACGATTTAATTGGATACTCATGGGAAGTTGAAGGTCGACTTCATGGATACTTTGAAGAGTCAGAACCTCAACAAGAAGAACCAAGTGAAGGTCGAAGAGGATTTGGTCGTCAACGTAAAACAACTCAGACAAACCGTAAACGTGTTTCAGAATACTTATTAACAGGAATTTACTTACTACAAGACGGTGACGCTTTTGAGGAAGAAGATATTAGAGAGGCACGACAAGAACGAGAACGACATATTGCAGAGTTATACAAAAAAGATGAAGAAAAACAACAACAACCACAACAAACTCAAGCAAAAGGAACTTCATTTGCAGCAGGTCGTAGAGCGTCAGCTCCAGCGGCAGAACCAGCAAAAGCAGAACGTGTTCGCCCACGTTTCCGTTAATTAATTAAGTTCTGAGGGGAGTTAATTGCTCCCCTAAGACTTTGTTGAGAAGTGATTTTAAACGCCTCAGAGGGGCTAAAAACATACTTAAAATTGATTTTAAAAGGAGAATGATTTTAGAATGGCAAACGAAATGACTTTTAACTTAGATGATTTTAACTTTGAAGAATTAGCGTCAGATATTTTTGGTGATGATGTGACTACTGCTAAATTAAACCCCGACTTACAAGGAAAAGTAATTTTAGTTTATGGTGCAAATAATACAGGTAAAACACGACAAGCAGCAAGTTTAGTTAAAAACTCATTCTTAATTCCGTTAGAACAAGGTACTAATGCCTTAGGTGGTAAAACTCAGATTTTACGTACTGGTGGATGGGCAGACGCTAAGAAACACGTTCGTAAGTTGACAACAAATAAGAAGTTAATTCAAGCGTTAAAAGCAGGAGCAACTATTGGAGTTATTATTGACGGTCTTGATAATATTCCACTATTAGTTAAAGAGTATATTTGTAATCAAGCAGGAGTAGATAAGTTTGCTCAAGCTGGTGCGCATGGTTCTCAATGGGAAACATATGCAAATGAAGTGTTCTATTTCTTCAATAAATTAACGTCAGTAGGATTTACGATTATTGGAATTGGACACCCTTATGAGTCAAGAGATAACGCAGGTTATTTAGATTTACTTGACGATAAACGTGCAATTAAACCAATTAAAGACGTTGCAGATTTTACATTCTATGTAGAGTCAAACGGTGTTGATGATGAAGGTAATGTAATTCCGTCAAGTGCTTACTTAGCAGAACATAAAGCAACAGAGGATAATTGGGGATTTTTCGCACGTTCACGTTTCCCACACGTACAAACATTCTTTGAAGAATGGAACGCAGAGATTGTACGACAAGCGATTTATGACGGAATTGTAGAACAAGCAAAAGTTGAGGGAGCAAGTTTAGTAGGCTTCTCAGAAGTTGTTGAAAAATATGAGTCAACATTTAAACTAGACTTTGATGAAGCTATGAATAAGATTTTTGACTACTTAGATGAAGCAGACGATAGAGGATTAAGTGAAGATGCGGACAACATTTTATTACAATATGTAAATGATGTTTCAGAGGTAAATAAACTAACTAAAAAACAAATGGCAACTATTCAATCAATTTATGATGAATTAAAAGAATTATTAGAAGAATAATAAATAAAAAATCAACTCTTCGGGGTTGATT
>CALDPN010000040.1 GCA_937911235.1 uncultured Bacteroidales bacterium | reverse complement strand
TATCTTCGCCCTCTGAAGCCACAGATAATACTTTTTGACCTGTCATGCTTATTACTTCTATTTCGCCAACGTATTGTTTAGAAGTTTGTACGTAAAGCACGTCTGTTGCAGGAACAGGGAATACAGACATATCAAATTCGTCGTCGGTGATTTCATCTACAAGAGTAGAAACGCAGTAGTCGATGCTACCAGACTCGCTACCTCTTGCCACTCTACCGCCACCACAGATAAATGCAGTACCTTCGTTACAAGTAATTTTTCCTGTTACATTTAGCGAACCTGTTACTTTTACATCTGGATCTGCACCAGTACCTTTACCATTTTCTATGATAAGTTCTTTAATAGTAATATTTGAAGACACTACTGGACGCACATCACCATTGTCTGGAATTACAACTCTTGAAGAAGAAGTTGGCACTTTGCCTTGTTCCCAGTTGCCACACTCGCTCCAAACGCTAGTACCTGCATTACCAGTCCAAATGCTTGCACGAGTATCTGCGCGGTCACTCATAGTGCCAGTTACTTTTGCAGGAGCTTGGTAAGATACGTTAACCCAACATTTTTGACCAGTATTGGTGTTCACAGTATTCCAAACCTTCATTGCTACCCAACCAGTTTTTGTTGGAGTGTAATTGCCAGTAACTGTTGCAGAAGCATTTTTCTTATGAAGAAGGTTACCATCTAAGTCGTATAGAGCAAATGTGATATCTTCTTTTTTGCCGTCTTGATAAACGTTGTAAGTGATTTTTTTACCACTTTCCACATAGATTTTACCCACTAAGCGTTGCTCGCAAGAGTTTGCAGGAAGCGCACCACCCTGACCAAGTGAGCTACAGTGGCTATCACCTAAGTCGTCTGCCATTTCCCATTCTTGAGTAGTTACAGCATTACGATATGGTGCATATGTAAACCATTTTTCATCTGTAACAGGAGCCCAAACAGCATAACCTTTTCCATTTTTGCCATCAGCTGGAGTTACACGTACGTTGAAACGTCCATCGCCCCATGCTGTACGTTCACCAGAAGTACCACCAGAGTAGTCTTTAAGTTGCACGTTTCTAAAGTCGGTGTCAATCCATACATCCTTAGCATTTGCACCATCGTCGGTAACAGCAATAATAGCTTTACCAGAACGTTCGATTACAAGTAGGTCTTCGTCTTGCCAACGTACTTTATAATCGCCATATTTTAGCCATAAATTTTGGTGACACCAAATAATGTTTTTCAAATAATCACGCACTGGAAGTGCTTTTTCGTCGGCAGGCATGTGGTTGTAACGGTTACTATTGCTTAGGTTAAACAAGTCTTCCATAAACACGCTTATATTACCATCCATTGCCATAATGGTTGCATACGCCATACCCATACGTTGGTTAAATGGATCGGCATGCCCACCAAGTTCGTTATAACCATCCCAATCTTTATAGTTACCTTTATCGTCCACAATAGGACGGAAGGTATCGTGGCTATTGATATAGTTTAGCGAACGGTGCACTTTAAAACCATTGCCATAATCGTTGTAACGCATACCTATTTGTTCGCCTACAACAGACCCCATATTTCCATAACCGCCACCGTCAATTACACCATTTTTGATAGCACCACGAAGAGGCACGTCGTAACCACCCATCATAAATTCAGAACCTCCATTGGCAGTTTTCACTGCATTACAGTAGTTATCTATTTCGTTTTTACTACCAACAAACTCACCCACACTAAACATTGCTTGTCCACCTTGAGCAAACTCTGGCAGAACATATTTTACGTTATAAAGGAAGTCTTGTTGCGCCCAATCTGGGAAGTGTTTCACGGCGTCCCAACGGAAACCATCCACTGCAGTTTGTTTTTTAAACCACATAATCCATTCACGAGCTTGGTCGCGCATATAGTTTTTGCCTTGTTCAGGATTGTAACCTTTCACATTTGAGCTCTTGCCGTATGCGCCTTCATAGAAGCAGTTATCTGGTCCCCAGTGTCCTGCAGTCCAATCATCACTATTTTGCTTGTGACCTTCGTTGGCATGGAAGTTTTGCCAGTTCTTTGGCCAACGACCCTTACGGTTCCAATAATCTTCTTGTCCACCGTCTTTATAAGGGGTTTCGTAACAAACATAACGGAAGTTTTTCCATTTATCATCCCATGCATTTGGGTCTTCACCACCTGCACCACCATTTTCGCCTCCCGCACCCACGGTATGGTTAAGTACCACATCGGCAATCACTTCAATACCGTTTGCGTGCATCACGGCAATCATACGAAGCACGTCGTCTTTGGTACCAAAGCGAGTGGTAACACTACCTTTTTGATATTTATCACCTAAATCATAATTGTCGAATGGTGAATAACCCACAGAGTTTGTACCAGTATTTTTCACAAAAGGTGGTACCCAAACTGCGTTAATGTCCAATTCACGCAAACGTGGAGCAAGTTCTGCTAAATAGTTTGCATAAGAATTTTCAAAATTACTATTCCAATAGTCCCACCAAAAGGCTTGTAGAATAACCTTTTTCTCAGGGTCTGCTGCTTTCATTGGCATCGCCACAAACAAAAATGCTGTAAGCAACAATAGAAGATTTTTAAGTTTTAGTTTCATAGTTTGATTTAGGTTTGATTTAGGTTTAATTTAGGTTTGATTTAGATTTGATTTAGATTTGATTTTATATTTTGTTTTTTTATATCTTATTAGGTAACTAAACTTTGTGGATTGAAAAAAATAAAGTATTTTTGCACCTCGTAAAATCCTTAAGCATAGAATTTTACAAAGATAATAAAAAAATCTTAAACTATATTAAATGAAACTCAAAAAAGCTCTTTTAGTAGGTGGTGTCCTGCTATTTTCATTCTTCTGTTTTACTTCATCACATGCCCAAGGCTATATGGGGTATATGCTTACAAAAACCCTTTTGGATTCTGTAAAAGTAAATAAACTTCATGGCACAGCAGGGTTATCTCTTAAAGTGGAACAAACCGATGCTATCAAGTTTGAATTAGATGTGGCTACAGAACTTGTGTATTCTCTTGACAAACACAGATTCCGTTTTTCTGGTAACGTAGCATATAATTTCCTTAACGACACAGATACTGGTAACAAAGGATTTTTCCATTTACAAGGCGACTTCTTTCAATATCGCATAGAAGGTAACAAAAGAGAAAAAACTCCATTTTTCTTCTCTGCGGCAGTAACATACAACTACGACTACCTAAGAGATTTGCACAATAGAGCCACAGTGGCCATGAATTTCACATTCCAACCACTAAGAGAACACCCACATTTATGTCTAGAACCGGGTATCGGTATCGCAGGCGTGTACCAACACTGGGATGCTATCAATGCGAGAGCAAATAAATTAGGTGTAGAAAGAAGTGCTTTACTTGAAAGCTACAATGCACTTCCTGATATCTCAAGAGAATATTTAAGAATTTCAGACAAAGGTCATTACAACCAATGGAACTTCAAATTCAATGCATTTGTAAACTTCTGGGGTGATTGGGACAATATCGCATTCCATATCTATACTGCTGTACAACAACCTGTTAGCGGTGCATTCAAAGCATCTCAAGCTCAAGAAGAATTGCTCCCTACAGAGTTTCAAGGAATGCTAGGCACAAAACCACTTCCACTTGTGGGTGCAGGCGGTTTCTTCCAAGTAAAAATTTGGAAAGGACTATCTGCTGTATCACGTCTAGATTTCCTTTGGGACGGCGGTCAAGCACCTGTTGATTCTTATTGTTTAACCTACTGTTTCACACAAGGTTTATCTTACACTTGGTAATATTTGTGGTGATTTTACACCTATTATACACATTACACAGAAGAAAAAATTGCACATTTTTTTCTTCTGTGTTTTTTTTTAGTATCTTTGTGGGAAATTTATAATGATGAAAAAGATTATAGCATTATTATCTGCATTGTTTCTTTGCCAAATATTTGCGTTTGGTCAAATCAAAAAAGAAAGAGTGCTAGATGAGATAAATAGCTGGAGATCTGATGTTTGCCTTTGTGGCAACGTAAAGAAAAGGCCTGCCGCTGAACTTATTTGGGACAACAAACTTGCAGAAATAGCACAAGAGTATGCAAACGACCTAAATAGCGACAACGAAAACAACGATACAAAGTTTTTGTACCTAAGCCACGTGGGCACAGATGGTAGCACTGTAAAACAAAGACTAGAAGAAAAAGACTATAGCGTAATTTATTGCGTGGAAAACATTGCTCACTTCAAAGGTAGCGAAACTATGGTTATAGACCATTGGATGAACAGTCCTACTGCGTGCAACAACATTATGAACAGACAAGTAACTGCCATGGGTATGGCTCGCAGCGGAGACTTTTGGGTGTTGCTTTTGGCACAACCGAAAAAGAAGTAAATAAAACATTAAACATTAAATATTAACATTATGCAAACAATTGACAATTTCAAATTTGCTGGTAAAAAAGCAATCGTACGTGTGGACTTCAACGTGCCACTAGACGAAAATGGTAAAATCACTGACGATACACGTATCCGCGGTGCTCTACCTACTCTTAAAAAAGTATTAGCAGACGGTGGTGCATTAATCATCATGTCTCACATGGGTAAGCCAAAAGGTAAAGTAAACGCTAAATACTCTTTAAGCCAAATCGTTGACGCTGTTTCTGAAAAACTTGGCGTTGCTGTGAAATTTGCTGACGACTGCGCTAAAGCTGCTGACGCTGCTGCTGCACTTCAAATGGGCGAAGTTCTACTTCTAGAAAACTTACGTTTCTACGGTGAAGAAGAAGGCAAACCAGTAGGTATCGACAAAGAAGATCCTGCATACGAAGATGCTAAAAAAGCAATGAAAGCTTCTCAAAAAGAATTTGCTAAACATCTTGCTTCGTACGCAGATTGTTATGTAAACGATGCATTTGGTACAGCTCACCGAGCTCATGCATCTACTGCACTTATCGCTGATTATTTTGATGCCGATCACAAAATGTTCGGTTACCTTATG
>CALDPN010000039.1 GCA_937911235.1 uncultured Bacteroidales bacterium | reverse complement strand
TTCGTTACCTTCCTTTCTGCTATTGCAATGGGCTTCACTCCAGAACAAGCTGCTTCTATCGGTATCATTGGTGGTGCTGATGGTCCTACAGCTATCTTCTTAACATCTAAACTAGCTCCTGAATTATTAGGTCCTATCGCTGTGGCTGCTTACTCTTATATGGCACTAGTACCAGTTATTCAACCTCCTATTATGCGTGCTCTTACCACTAAAAAAGAACGCGAAATAGAGATGAAACAACTACGTATGCCATCTAAAACAGAAAAGATTATCTTCCCTATAGTGGTTATCATTATAGTAAGCTTAATCCTTCCTTCTGCAGCTTCACTTATCGGTTGCTTAATGCTAGGTAACTTAATGAAAGAATGCGGTGTAGTAGATCGTCTTGCTAAAACAGTTCAAAACGAACTTATGAACATCGTTACTATCTTCTTAGGTATTACTGTAGGTGCTACCGCAACAGCTGATGCATTCTTAAATGTACAAACACTTATGATTCTTTCTGTTGGTATCGTAGCATTTGGTATGGGTAGTGCAGGTGGTGTGCTACTTGCTAAATTCATGAACTTATTCCTAAAAGATAAAATCAATCCACTTATCGGTTCTGCAGGTGTATCTGCTGTGCCAATGGCGGCTCGTGTGTCTCAAACAGTAGGTCAAGAAGCTAACCCTTCAAACTTCCTATTAATGCACGCTATGGGCCCTAACGTAGCAGGTGTGATTGGTTCTGCAGTTGCTGCAGGTATTCTATTATCTTTCTTAGGATAATGTAAAATTATTTTAAAGGGTGATTTTCTCGTTGCGCTTGTCTTCGAAATCCTCATTTACGTTTAGTAAACTCCGGTTTCTCAGACTGCGCGACGCCTAAAAATCCCTCCTTTAAAATGAATTTTAAAATATAGGTATAAAAAAAGTTGAGAGTTACGCTCTCAACTTTTTTTTGTCTTTGGTAGTTTGCCGAACTTTTTCTGGCGCTCCCATTCTGCTCGCCTTTTCTCATAATCGGCGTACTGCTTTTCTAAATAATTATCTGCCATAAACTCCTAACTCCTAACTTCTAACTTTTCTAACACTTCTTTCGCGTACTCTATTGCGCCGTGAAGCGAAAGGTCGCGATAGTTGCCACATTGTATAGCGTTAGCTGCAGGTACTTCTGTAGAGTTTACAACCTTTTTAAGAGCATTGATAAGGGCTACTTGGATAGTTTCTGGTTCTACATCGCCCCATACTATAAAGTAAAATCCTGTTCTACAGCCCATAGGAGAAAGGTCTATGACATTATCTACTTCTTCTCTTAAATAACCTGCTAGAAGGTGCTCCAATGCGTGTAGTGCAGCAGTTGGAATTGCAGCCTCGTTAGGTTGCATAAATCTAAGGTCAAACTTACTTACTTTATCTCCCTTTTCACCTGTTAGAAGACCACACTTTCTCACAAAAGGCGCTTTCACTTTTGTGTGGTCCATTGTAAAACTTTCTACTTTTATCATAATTTATTTGAATCTTTTATACTGATATCAGAGAATAATTATAAAGCACCCTTTATAATTATTCGAATTAAAAGCGGACGTTATATGTTAGTACTAACTGATTACGCACGCTACGTAATTCAATAGGTTCAAAATTATCTAGTTGGAATTGGCTGCCGTCATATTTTGTATATGATGGAGAGTATGGATAGTAGTCTGCTGTGCTTACTTGCCATACGTATGCTAGGTCGATAGAGTGTCTGCCAAATCTATAACCAAGACCTGCTGTAACGTTGTACGATTCTTTTTCGTTGTAATAGTCGGTATCCACTCTCATATCGTTGTAGTAGTATCCTCTGCTCATGTTTTCAGTAACACTAGGAGTAGAGTAGCCACCACCAAGTCGTAGAGAAAGGTCGGCAATAGGTTTTACTTCCAAACCTGCACGTATGATATGACGGTCTTGAAGGTCGTTGGCATATAGGTCTTTAAATTGGTTTTCGCGGTCGTTGATAGCAGCAGAGTTTTCGTATTGATAATCTACGCCAATGAAACCATATTTACCAAGTACAAAGCCCAAACTACCAATAGCTTTAAGTGGACCAGAGAAGCGAGTTGTGCCTTCTACTGCACTAGGAGTTTCGTTTACACTAGAACGTAGAGTGCCGTTTAGGTCGTAGACACGATACGAAAGTTTAGATGTGTAAATATCATCTAAGACGTATGTGGTAGGAGTGTGGAATGCAGCACCGATGCGCAACCAACTAGTAGGTTTCACAATAAGACCAATTTTATATGTAAAGCCAATAGCTTCTAATAAATATGTGTTGTGTAATGCGTATGTACTTCTGTCTGCAAATGTTTCTTCCAAGGTGATATTTCTACCATAGTTGGTATAATCACACTCAAATGTCATACCCCAGTAGATAAGATTGTTGAAGTTGCCTGCAAATGAAAGTGCAAAGTCGTTTGCAGAACCAAATTCGTGAAATTTAATGTATTGGTCTACAGGTTGTGCTCCTGTCCAATCGTAAAGACTTTGATAAACATCGTCTCTTAATAGATATTTGGTGTCGGTTAAGTATGAATCAAATGCAAGAACAGAACCCCATGGAATAGAAGAATCGTCGTATGCTGGATTTATGTGTCCATCGCCTGTTAGGCTACCTACAGGAATGCCATCTGTCATTGCGGCAATCCATTGTGTGTAGGAATGAGGTTGCATACCATGATAATGTCCTTCTCTAGCAAACTTTTTACTTTGGTTATAGGCAATACCAAGGTTGAAGTTTAAAAGGTTTTTGTTTTCTTCAAATACCCATGTGCCTACGTATGCTACATTTTGTAGGTCGATGTATGTTTTAGTATCGTATGAGTTAAAAGAAGAATTGTTATTGATTAATGAGGTGTTGTTCCAGTGAATATTTGCTGAAACACTAAGTTCTGAACTTCTATATATACCAATACCTGCAGGGTTGTAGAATATGGTAGAAGCATCGCCACCTAACGCACCCATAGCGCCACCAACAGACATAAAGCGTGCAGTGCCATTAAGTTCGTTGCCAGAAGCTATTAATGCGTCGTATATAGTTTGTGTTTGTGCAAATGCACTAAACACAGATAGTGCTAAGGTTGAAATTAATAATAAATGTTTTTTCATATTTAGTTTTAGTTTATGTTATTATCTGCGGCCTCTTGTGGTAGCACCACCAGAGCGTGCGCCTCCTGTGCTACGTGTGTTGCCACCTCCACGACTTGGAGTGAAAGAACTACTATTGCTAGTACGTGTGCTACGTTTGTTGATATCGCTAGAAGAACCACTGCGATTGCCACGCTCTGTAGCAGTGGTGTTTGTTCTGTTTACTCTATTTGTATTGTTTGAACGATTTACATCACTATTTGCGTTTCTTTGTCTTTCACCATTGTTTGTTGGGCGTGAAACATTGCCATTTGTGTTTCTTGTATTTGAGTTTGACGCAGGGCGTGCTTCGTTGCCTCTTGTGTTGCCATCACGATGATAGTCTCTGCTATGTGCATCTTTAGGACCATGGTGATGATGGTCTGGACCATGATGATGATCTGGGCCAGGGTGGTGAGGGTGATGAGGTGGGTGGTATGGGTAATATGGATATGGCGCGTATGGATATGGTCTATATGGCGCGTATGGGTAATATCCTGGATAGTGGCTATATGGGTGATACCAGAATGGATCGTACCAAGGATCGTACCAAACGCTGCCCCATGGGTTCCATGCATACCAAGAATTGTAGTACCAAGGGCTATACCAATTTGTGTATCCTAAATTGATATAGATGTTTGCAGAAGAGTTTGCTTGCTCTTCAGGGTCTGTGTTGTAGATATACACATATTCTGCATCTTCTATAGTTACAACTTCTGGGTCGTAATATTTTGCAATCTCTTTTGTGTATTGATAATCTTCGCCAAGAGATAATTCTTCTATATCAGAAGATGAAGATGATGTGCCTACACGATTGTACTCGTCTATGCTTCTGCTAGAAGAAGTACTAGACGATGTTGTTTTCTTTGAGCTTTTATTATATGAACCTGAGTCATAAATATCATCGTATTGTGCTAGAGCACAAACTGAAAAGCTTATTGCTAATAAAAAAATACAAATTCGTTTCATAGCTATAAATTTAGTTGTATCTTTACGTCCTAATATTGGCAAAGATAATAATTAATTAATTGGTTTTGTTTATTTTTTTAGTTAAAATCATAATATGAATTATATAAAAATTTCTATAAATGTGGAGAACATGCCTGAGTTTATGGCAGATGTTTTAACATACGAGCTTGGTGAAATAGGTTTTAGTACTTTTGAAACTGAGAATAATACACTAATTGCGTACGCAAAGCAGACTGATTTTTCTGAGGAAAGTTTAAAACAGATGGCAGAAAATCAAGAACTTTCTTCTGATGCGTATAGTGTGGAAGAGGTAGAGGATAAAGACTGGAACGAAGAGTGGGAAAAGAACTATTTCCAACCTATTGTAGTGGATGGAGGACAATCAAAATGTGTAATTCATAGTAGTTTTCATACAGATGTGCCAGTGGCAGATTTTGATATTATTATCAATCCTAAAATGTCTTTTGGCACAGGACATCACGAAACCACAAGTTCTATGTTAAGATGGATACTTACCGACTCAATGAAGGGCAAAAAAGTGCTTGATATGGGTTGTGGTACTGCGGTGCTTGGTATTTTGGCTAAAATGCGTGGTGCAGACTATGTAATGGGCGTGGATATTGACGAGTGGTGCAAGGAAAATGCCACCGAAAGTGCCGGGCTAAACAATGTAGATATGGAAATTTTACTTGGAGATGCTTCTATTTTACCTGCGGAAGAAACCTTCAATGTAATTTTGGCAAATATCAATAGAAATATCTTGCTTGCCGATATGGATAAGTATGTTTCTTGCTTAAATAAGGGTGGAAACCTATATATGAGTGGTTTTTACACAGAAGATATTCCAGTAATTAGAGAAAAAGCAGAAGAATTAGGTCTTGAATATGTGGATTTTAAAGAAAAAAATAACTGGGTTGCAGTAAAATTTTTAAAATAATTAGCAGATAATTTTTATAATCCAACAATTTACCTTATCTTTGCACCGCTTTTCGGATAAACGGCGGGATAGCTCAGTTGGTTAGAGCGTCGGATTCATAACCCGGAGGTCACGAGTTCAATTCTCGTTCCCGCTACAAAAAACGAACAATCGCAAGGTTGTTCGTTTTTTTTGTATGTATATATATGAACCTCTCATAAGATTGATTTTAAAGGAGTGATTTCTAGGCGTCACGAAGTCTGAGAAACCGGAGTTTACTAAACGTAAATGAGGATTTTGAAGACGAGGGCAACGTGGAAAGCACCCTTTAAAATTAATCTTACTTTACGCCAGTATATTTTCTATATATTTTATTGTATTCTTTGCTCTCAAGGTAAACCGAAAGCCATGAGTTTAGTGAGTCGAGTAGCAGAGGACAGTCTGGGTGAACACACCATGAGTAGTTTTGAGGGAAGCTCACAGCTGTGTTCATATCTAGTGAAGAGAATTCTTTATTTTCTTTTATCAGTACCCTTGCAACAAATTCGTCGCACACGGCATAGTCTATGTCGCGGTTTACGAGCATTTCAAAAAGATTTTTAGGAGTGGCGTTTGAAATTTCCTCGATATAAATTTTGTCGCCAATCTCTTGAGACAGGTGTTCTAGGCGTTGTCTATAAAAGGTTCCTGGTAGGATATATACTTTTTTTTCTGCCAAGCCCAACTGATTTCTAATAAATTCTACGCTATCTTTAGGATTGTGTTTTCTTTGCACAAGCATTTGTCTGCTAGTAAAAACAGGTATGCTATAGTTGATCTTCTCTCGCATGGTGTTGTAGATAGGTATATGCCAAGCAAGAATATCCACCTTGTGATTCATTAGCATATCAATGGCAGAAGCAAGGTTTGGTTCTGTGATTATTTCTACATTTTTCACATTCATTGCTTTTGCAAAACTGTTTATCATAAGCACTTGCAGACCCTCTATGCTATCCACGTCTATTACCTTGTAGCTCATAGTATTAGGTTCTACAATTACACGTAGTTTGTTTTGATCTTGAATGTATTCAAGGTCGTATGGCTTGTGTTTTTCTAGGTAGTCTCCCCTAAAAAGGATAAAAGACATTACTATCATAACAATAATGGCGCAACCACCCACTATAAAGTAGTGTTTTGAACGCGACATTTTATGTAGTAAAGTATCTTCCATATATTAATCGTAGAAGTTCCAAGAAAGTCCAAACTTAAACATTATAGGGTTTAGAGGATAACCCGGTACGCTAAAGTATGTAGGCTCCATAAATGCTGCAGATAGGTTGTAGCACATTAGGTAAACTCTAAATTGTTTTAAGTGCATATTAATGTATGCATTCATTAGAGGATAGTTGCCCACAAGGGTTTCGTCTTGTAGGTGGAATACGCCTGTGGCAGGCATATAAGCATTTGCGTAATATGCTGTGTTGTATCTGCAATCTACACCAATTTGTAGGGTGAAGATATTGTCTTTTAAGAAGCTGTGTCTAAAGTAGAAGTTTGAGTATGCAGATATCATAGGTAGTGGCAATATAGAAGCCTCGTTGACGTATTGGAAAGAAACCTTATTGTCCCAATGCAGTAGCCAAGCAGAAAGGTTTAGTTCTAAATCTGCATTGATAATTTGTATAAAGTGCTCTGTGTCTTGAGTAGGCATGGCGTTTTTATCAAAGTAGATATAGTTTTTCAAGCCTTGCCAACCTGCACCTAATTTTATGCTACAATATTTATAAGGAATAGCAATTTCTCCATAGCCTCTAGCTGACCATGTGTTGTGAAAATTGTTTTCCCATATAAAGTGGTTTGAATAATAATGTTCTGTGAAATAACTTGGAATAGTGCTTTTGATATGCCCTAGTGCTCCAATGTGGAGGTATAAGTCGTCTTTAAGTTTAATTTTTGTTTTGAAGTCGCCGTTTACATCAAATGCTAGGCGATTGTCTCTGCCCACAAGTAATACTTTACCCAAAACTCCATATTGAGTGTTGCCTTTGCGCTTGAAAAGTTCTCCACCCACAGACACAAGTGCCTGATTGTGTACTCTGCAAAGGGTGTCGAGTGCTTGTTTTAGTGTAGGCTCAGCTTCGTTTGTTGGCACATAGATAGAGTCCATTATTTGGAGTCTGTTTTGCTCGAAGTCTGCCTCTACAAATGCTCTCAAGCCAAATACCATCCATTTCTTATAGCCTTCGTTGAATGTAATTGAAACCACATTTTTAAAGAAATGTTGTGAACAACTATCTTTAGAGGCTGTTTTTGAGTAGTAATAGTTGTCGTAGAAACCATTTGAAATACTTCTTTCGTAATATTTCTTTTGGCTATATTCGTATTTTGTGGTGTAGCCAATGGTCATAAGTGGCACAAACTCAGATATTTCTGAGTCGGTTGGATTTTCTTTGTTGTAACCAATATTATATTGTTGGTTTACCCAAAAATAGAATGAGTTATATTCTGTCCAAGTGTTTGACAGGTTTACAGGCATGTTGGCAGGGTCATCTATAGTGGCTAGATAGTTGTCGTCTTGCAAACCACCATTTTCAAATTGTTTGAAATTGTTTAGCCCTGCTAGGAAGTAGATAGAATACTTTTTACCTTTATAACTACCATTAAGATAGCCATTTAAGTCGTCGGTAGATTGGTTTGTATATGAACCACGACCATATTTATAGTCGGCAAAAATGCCAAAGTTTAGTTTACTTGTGGCATTCATTGATAGACCTGCAGTAAGGTGGTCTTCTTCTTGTTTGGTAAGACCGCCAGAGGTGTAGGTGATATTACTATAAGGACGTTTTGTATTGTAGAAAAATGCGTCACTTGCACCTATATATTGGTCGTAAAATGTGTGTTTGAAAAGGAAGTCGCCAGTGTAGTCTGTTTCTTTTCGTTGGTAGAAAATACCAGACTGACTAGGCTGTCCAAGGTTGCCAAGCCACTCACTAACAATGGTTTTTCTGTAAACAGGAGTGGTAAAATCTTGAAAATTTAGTGTGGCAGTGTCGGGAGAACATTGAGTCTCGTCTGCAAAATCTTCTGAAACTTTCCATGCTATGGTACCTTCGCCTGCCTTGGCTGGCTTGCGCATAAAGAAGTTTTCGTTAGACTCTTGAGCCACAAGAGTGCTAACGCAAAAATAAAGTGCTATAAGTATGTAGTTTCTAAATTTCACTATGCAAATTTACAACTAAAATTTGAAATATTAAAGTCGTGTCATTAGGGTAGGCAAAATAGAGGCCTTCCATGCACTAAAGTCGCCTTTAATAATATGTGCTCTGGCCTCTTGTGTTAGCCATACATAAAATGCAAGGTTGTGAATAGAAGCAATTTGCATACCAAGCAGTTCGTCAGACATAATTAGGTGACGAAGATATGCTTTGCTATATCCTCTGTCTA
>CALDPN010000038.1 GCA_937911235.1 uncultured Bacteroidales bacterium | reverse complement strand
AACGTGAGACGGATAATTTCCTGAAGAGAGCGGAACGCTGTAGCGAAGTTACGCATAGAGAGACGGTTCACTGCTTGCGCCTCTGTGCGAGGATTCTTAATGTTCTTCACGTATGTACGTGCTCGCTGCTCACCACCAGCACGGTAGAGAACTTGTTCGCCGAGTTTGCCTGAGGCATTACCCCAGAATTGAGAACCTTTTGCCATGATACAAAACTTTTTAATTAAACTAAGACCTATTGACATTTATCAGCCAGCAGAACTGGATTCTTCCATGAGACTGGCACTGCCCGACCATGAATAGAGCCTTCTACTGAAACTGGGGCAAAGGTGCAAAAATATTCTGAGCGGAGCAAGGGCGGAGCAGCAGCAGCGCTGCTGCGTAGTGGAAGCCAGCCGAATGGCGAAATGATAGGGGATTGTGCCGTTTTGCTGACAAAAAGAAAGCCGCCCGATAAGAGCGGCTAACTGTATTTTTATGATTTTTTAACGACCGAAGTAGAACTCATGCATATTCCAGAGGGCTGAGATACGACCTGATTGATAATTCTTAATGGTTATGGTAACGGACTGCCCGCCAGAATTGATAGTAGTCTTTACTTCCAGACCCGACCCTAGGAATAAATGCAGCCGAGTGATGGCAAGGACTGGGAGCCGCTCCGAGATGAGAACAGAGAACACTACGGTATCTTCTGTAGGGAACTTAAGAGACGAGACTTGAAGCTCATAGGTGGAAGCCCAGAGGGTGATGATGTTACGACAGGCGATGTTACTAAACACTTTGTTCATAATTCTTTACAATTTTAGGGTTATACATGTGGATTATTTCTACCCTACAAAGGTACGGAATAATCCTGAGAAAAGCAATAGGGAAGGCTAATATGGAATGATTCTAAATAATATTGACAAACGAGCGGAGCGAGGTCTAAACATCGGCATCGTCAGCCTAGGCGCCCCAGAATGTTGGACCAAGACGAACGGATGACGGCGCCCCCACGCACGGGTAGAAGGCTGAGCGCCGTAGAATGACGGACCAAGACGCACTAAAGGCGTTGACCCCAACTAAGGGTAGAATGAAACCATGAATGCAGCATCCACGGGAAAAGTGGCGGGGCTGGGTGGGCGGACTGAGGTCTGTGTCGCACGGGGCGCCTGTCGACCAGTGCGACACAGGGCGAAGGAACGGACCCCAGAACCGACACACCCGTTAGCGGGGGTTAAGTTGCTGGGACTGAGGGCGCTAGGTCTGATTTGCAAAGCAGATGGGGTGCTGTTCTACCTAACAGCACGGGGCACGGGCTGCGCCCGTGGGTTTTTACAAAAGTACATGAGGGAGCAGATTTACAAATGTAATTTACAAATGGAAACGGAAATAGTTGCAAATGCAACCAAAAACAACGATTGTTTCACGTGGAACATATTCGTGACCTCACGAAAATGCCCCAGAGGGGCTTCTGGGGCACATTTACAAATGGAAACTGCGATTTACAAATGTAAATAGTTGCAAAAGCAACCAAAATTTACAAATGTAAACGTGTGGGGGCGGCTGGAGCTGGGGAGGGGCGGAATGGAGCTGGGGCGGCGCTGAGAGCGGAAGCGGATGGCGGCTGCGGAATGGAGCTGCGATGTCTCTGCGAAGCAGAGGGGGAGCAGTGGAATGGAGCAGCCGCCAGCCGATGGAGCGACCCCGCCGCCCCAGCGGAATGCAGCCCCTCCCCAGCGGAAGCCGCCCCCACCACTTCCTAATCCTGAATACCTCTAGTGATGATATAATCGCCCTTGAACTTCTGAATAAACTCCTTCAACTGGCTACGCACATAATCCGATTGGCATTTCTGACCGCTTTCGAATATAGACATGACCACGAGTAAATCCACGACAACCATATCATTACCCAAATCCAGCTGAGCGTCTTTGAACTCTACTCCATAAGCCTCATAACCGAACTGCTGGAGCTTATCGCTAACAAACGACACATAAGACGAGGTAGGGTTCTCGCTAGCAGGCGCAAACCTGTGAACAATCTGTGAAATTGTCCGAAAGCCTTTTTTGTGGTAATTCTTAAGCAGAACGAACGCCGCACGCCAACCGTACTTCTCTTCACTGAACACACAGAAACCGTTACGCTCTCCTGTCTGCCCTAACCATTGATTCTTTTCTGAATACCGAATATTCAGCGGATTGTTTCTAGTATACTTCATAACTTGATATTTACGAAAGCCCTGACGGGCTTGGTGGGAATACAATATTACATGAGGGAGCAGAATCTATTGCCCAAAGGCATCCTGATATTCCTTGGAAGCTGTATAAGACAAGTAACGCTCATACAACAATTCCGCAACCCTATCTTCATATCTCTTTGCGCTAGATAGTTCCTCGCAAGCCTGTAGATAAGCGAAATCCTCCTCTGCCATGAACTTGGAGCATGCAAAGGTATCTAAATAGTGCTTCTGACACTCTGCTGCGTAGCGAGCGGCTTTGATACTAGAAAGATTCCCAATCCAAGCAATGGCGTGAGCCAATGAATGGCGCACATCTTCTGAAAGGTCTATATAGGTTCTAGAGAGTTTCTCCAACTTGTTTTTGCAAGCCTTTTCACTCCTACCAGAATCGGCGCACACATTCACTCTTTTTGGGAGGCATGTACAATCAACAGACGTATCAAAGAGGCTAACACGTGAGAAATTACGCCTATCCTTTTGCCCGTAGTTACAGCGAAAATCAAAGACCTTTGCAGCATAGAAATGAAAGATTTTCTTGATGTTTTCATAAGTAGCCAAATAATTAGGATGCAGTGCGAATAACTGACCCGTTTCTAGATTAAGTAAATCCGAACCCTGAGCTTTGATAGAAATTTCCGAACGCCAAACATGGTTTTTCTCATCGCTAACGAGACCATTTCTCTCCCACATTTCCCGAATCCAAGGCTTATCCTTGACTTCTTGAAGTTCTAGAGTCTTATCATAAATGTATCCTCTTTTCTTGGAACCCTTTGCGCCGATAGCGAGATAATTAATCATGCCGTTGGTATGAATATCCTTTTTCAAGTGGAAATCATACTCCTTCATTTTGGGAACATACATTCCTCCCTCTTCATCAACTCTCTTAGTAACAAAATTCTTCACGAAGCGACTAGGCTTGCGACCACAATAGAAAGTGTTGCAGTCGTAGCAAATATCCAATCTGGTAAGACCTTTGTAGTAGAACCCTAGAGCCTGAATCATTTGCATCAAGAACGGCACATACTTTTCATGGTACAGGACACGGTTTGCCAGCTTGATTATAGTGAGACCCTTTTTCATGATTCCAGCTTTTGGATTTTGGCGGATTTGTGCCCACTCCAACCCGTTTTTCTTTACTACGAAGAAAGATTTGAATAGAGGGGTTTCTCTATCTTCTCGCTCTACGCTGAAATACTTTCCATCCCAATAAAAGAAACTCTCTTCAAGGTCACGACCGTAGCAACATACTTCCAGCCAATCCACTGCGATACAATAACGTGCTGCCATAACTTATAGGGGATAAAGGTTAAACATAGCGAGGATAGAACAAAGATACGAACGTGAGGGAACAACGACCTGAAACTGAGGGTAAATTTCAAGGCGATTCTTCCTTACTATACCGATGCAGATATCGTTGCAATAGAGTAGGGCGGTAAAAGCAAATTCGCTCCATACGAACTCATATTTACGACAGTGGAAGACTTGCGCCTTCATTCTACATACCTGCTGCAAATAGTTGTAACTACAACAGCATAAAGCTAAATGTACTGATAATGAATTGTTTGCCATAATATTACTTGTATAATTGATACCTCCTTAAAATACGAATGGCTAGCACCGAAGTACTAGCCAAATTCGCTCCACATGGCTGGGATTATTGTTCACGGTTTGCACCACCGCCCCGCTATCTTTCCCCAGCGATGCAAAGGTAGGAATAATTTATCAACTAAACAAGACTACTAAGCTAATATAGAACCATTCTAAATAGCTGAACCACCGAGAACACCGAGAAGTGCGCTCAATACGGCGATAATTGCCCGTATCCATTTTTCAGCTTTATTCATGGCTTACACTGCTGAGGGGAGTACTTCCTGATTCTTCACGTATGCATTCAGAATCTGGTCGTAGACTTCGCCGCCACGAACGAACTGAGATGCCAGCGGAGTTTCCTTGAATGAAGGAACGAAACTAGAAGTAGTTACATCCAACTTTCCATCTACCTTTTGAGAGATGATAACAGCCATGTACACGTTGTCCTGAGTGCTTTCGCTAGCATCAGTAAAACGCACCGCACATTCAATGTAAGGGTTGTTGAACTGGATAGTGATTGTCACGTTTGGAACTACACGCTCAAAGCCTTCGTCTGCATAGTCTGCTTGCAAACAAGTGATAGCAGCATCCGACTTATAGCCAATCAACGCAAGGAATTGACCAATCTGGGCAGCGGTAGGAGCTGAGTTGCTGACTGTATCCAATGAATCCAAATCTTCAATGGTCAAGCCAAGAGGAGCTGCGATAGCCTGAATTTCTGCCAACTCCATGCCTGTAGTATTGAAACGTGTGAAGTTGAACGAATCGGTAGCTCCTTCCATATCTTCGTTCCAAGAACCCTTAGGAGAGCCCAAATTACCTTTCGATACAACCAATCCTTTCGGTGCGAAGTAACCTTCCTGAGCGCCGTATACACCAATAGCAGCAGAGAGAGCTGTCTTATTAGCCTTCACGAAAGCATTGAATCCACTTTCCTTAGATGGGCGGTTCGGGAATGTGAGACGGATGATTTCTTGAAGAGAGCGGAACGCTGTAGCGAAATTACGCATAGAGAGACGGTTCACTGCTTGC
>CALDPN010000037.1 GCA_937911235.1 uncultured Bacteroidales bacterium | reverse complement strand
TTAATCATAAATAAAATCCCGTGAAGAGCTCTACTCGCTATTTTTAATGTATAAATTTAATATCTAACTCTTTTAGTATCTCCTCCGCACCTGTCTCCAAGTCTCCACTTGTGGTGATGTGAGCTTGGGTGTAGAATGGTAGGCGAGCAGGTAACATTTTTTCGATGAAACCGCGCATTTCTTCTTTCGACTTGTCTTTAAGAAGTGGTCTGGTGGCTTTCACTAAGTTTAGTCTGTAGGTGAGTTCGTCTAGGTCTGGATTTAGGAACACTACTATTCCTTTTTCTTTCATCACCTCCATATTGTTGTTGAAGCATGGAGTGCCCCCGCCTGTGGAGATAATAACATTTTCAAAATCTGATACTTCGTTTAGAATGTTGGTTTCTATTTGTCTAAACTTTTCTTCGCCCATAGTGGCAAAAATATCGTTTATAGACTTGTGAAATCTGTTTTCGATATAGATGTCGGTGTCTATAAATTCAAATCCTAGTTTCTTTGAAAGCGCCCCGCCAATAGTGGTTTTCCCCGCTCCCATGTAACCCACTAAAAATATTCTATTTATCATAATATAGGACTTAATAAACGTGCCAATGCTTGTATAAATTTACGATATTTTGGTCTGTGAGACCATTTATAATATGAAAGTTTTTTACATGCTTTCATGTCTTTTATAAACAGTTCTTTAAGGCTTTTGCTATGCTTTTCATCGTAGATAAATGCACTCACCTCAAAGTTCTGTTCAAAGCTTCTTAAGTCTAGGTTGGCGGAGCCAATAATAGCGATTTCATCGTCGATAACTAGTGTTTTTGAGTGAATGAAACCTTTGGTGTATTGATAAACATTTACCCCTGCATTTAATATGCTTCCCATATAAGACATTGAGCCCTCGTATGCTATTCTCTCGTCGCTTCTATAAGGAATCATAAGTTTTACGTCCACTCCCGATAGTGCAGCAGATTCTATGGCATTCATTATGCTTTCGTTTGGGAAGAAGTATGGAGTTTGTATGTAAATATACTTTTTAGCGTTGCTAATAGCCATGCAATATGCTTGCATAATGCTTTCCCAGTTCATATCTGGTCCACTAATGCCTATCTGCACTGCAGTAGGTGTGGTAACTGTGGTTCCAGGGAAAAACCTTTTGTTTGTGTGCAGTCTTTTGGTTATATAAAGCCAATCGTATATAAATGTGTGCTGTATGCCTGTTACTGCATCGCCCTCAATGCGCAAATGAGTGTCTCTCCAAATGCCCCAGTCGAGACCCTTGGTGTATCTGTCGGCAATGTTGAAACCGCCTAAATATCCAATTTGACCGTCTATAATAAGTATCTTTCTGTGGTTGCGATAGTTTATCTTGCTAGTAAAGTATGGGAAACGAATTTTGAAGAAAGACTGCATTTTAATGCCTGCCTTTTTCATATCTCTAATAGTGGAGCGTTTGAGTTTCCAACTACCTAGGTCGTCGTAGATTACCCTCACATCTACACCTTCTTGGGCTTTCTTTATAAGGGCTTCTTTAAAGGTGTTGCCTGTCTCGTCTGTTTCTATAATGAAATATTCTGCATGGATATGGTCTTTTGCTTTAGAAATGTCTTCTAGCATTCTATCTAGGAGTTTCACGCCATCTGTAAAGATGTCAATTTCATTATTGCCATACACACCAAGTTCCGATGTTTTACCTATAAGTGTGGCAAGTTTTATATTCTTTTCCACTATAGGATATTTGTTTAAATCTACCTGATTTATGGCTTGTTTTTTAGAAATATTGGAGATTTTTTTCTTAATTCTGTTTGAAATTCTCTTTTGTCGGTGATAACTTCTACCAAACACCAAATAAAAGAAAATACCTACGTATGGGAGTAGGGATATAACGAGAATCCATGAAATGGTGCGCACAGGGTTTCTTCTACCATCTGTGAGCACAGTGATAATAGATGTGACTATTATGAACAGATATGTCCAAAATATTATATGGTCTATTATAATAGAAAGACGTTCAAGCATCTATTTGACTTTTTTCTATAGTGTAGGAAGGTGCAGTCTGAAAACTTTTCAACCTCGCAACTAAGCCCTGCAGTAGGGAATGTTGGAGCAGGAACACCCTCGTGACATGGAGTATCGCCCACTTCCACTTGTATGGCATCGTATGTCTGGCTCTCAATAAATTTTTCAAGAGTGTATTTACCTCCCTCTACTATGATAGATTGAATATTTCTTTCGTACAACCACTCCATAATTTGCGGAATAAGGTCTTCGTTGAAATTCATTTTTACTCTTAAACCATCTTCTACTAGTTCGTTGATTATGGCAGTAGGTTGAGCACTATCGTAGAAGTTGTAATAGGTAGGAATCTCTAATTTTCTATCTATAGCAATTCTAAGTGGAGAGTTGCCATGGTATCTTCTGCATCCAAGTTTTGGGTCGTCTTTAAGAGCTGTGTTTTTGCCCACAAGAATAGCATCTTCTTCTGCTCTAAGTTTGTGAACACAAGCTTTCGATACGTCGTTTGAAATGCGTATAGGCATAGAATAATTGGCATCTATAAAACCATCAGAGGTTTGTGCCCATTTTAGTATAACGTATGGTCTTTTCTTGCTATGAAAAGTAAAGAAACGTGCGTTTAGCTCGTTGCCTTCTTCTTGCAACAAACCACACTCTACTTGTATGCCAGCCTCACGAAGCATATTTATGCCTCTGCCAGAAACAAGAGGGTTTGGATCTACATTGCAAATGACCACCTCTGCAATATTTTCTTTTATAATTCTCTCTGCGCAAGGAGGGGTTTTGCCATAATGCGAACATGGCTCAAGGTTTACAAAAAGTGTACTTCCAAGCAAGTCTCTCTTATCTTTTACACTCTCTATAGCATTTACTTCAGCATGTGCTTCGCCGTATTTTCTGTGATAGCCTTCGCCAATAATTCTACCATCTTTTACTATAACGCAACCTACCATAGGGTTTGGAGATACTCTACCCATACCTTTTTTTGCCAAGCTAAGGCAACGGCGCATATATGATATTTTTTCTTCTTCTGTCATAATATTTAACTAATACTGCAAAGATATACATAATTTCTATCTTTTTAGTACCTTTACAGCATGAAAACATTGTTTATTTCTTATAAAAACGAATTAAATTCTAAATATTCATCGCACGAAATCTCTCTGATGTTTAGAGAATTAGCATCTAAGCATTGCAACATTCCTGTGCAGAAGTTGTATTTTCCAGAAGATATTACTTGCCAAGAGGATCAAAAGCAACTGCTGCTCGCAGATTTGCAAAGACTTCAAAGCGGCGAACCTTTTCAATATGTGCTTGGCTACACAGAATTTTGTGGGCTTAAATTAAATGTAGATGAGAATGTATTAATTCCACGCCAAGAAACTTCTGAACTTATAGAGTGGATAGCATCAAATGAGCAAAATGTGTGTAAAATTCTAGATGTTGGCACAGGTAGTGGTTGTATAGCATTGGCTCTAAAAAAACAATATCCAGAGGCTGAGGTTTGGGCAGTTGATAAGAGTACAGGAGCACTTGCTGTAGCATCAAAAAATGCCGATGAATTGGGCATTTTTGTGAATTTCAGAGAACTAGATATGCTCACAGATTTGGCTAAGCTACCAAGTGACTTCGATATAGTGGTGAGTAACCCTCCTTATATAATGCCATCAGAAATGGTAGATATGCCAGAAGATGTGCTAAACTTTGAGCCACATACGGCTCTTTTTGTGCCAGAAAACGACCCTTTAATA
>CALDPN010000036.1 GCA_937911235.1 uncultured Bacteroidales bacterium | reverse complement strand
CTCAAATGTGCGGGTCGTTTTACTTTATAACCGTCTTAATTCAAAAGACTATGCCCAATAGAATATCATACAACAAGCCTTACAAGTCTGCAAAAGACCTAGTACAACTACTTCTGACACGAGGTCTAATAATTAACGATTTTAATAGAGCAGAAAATTATATTAGTCATATAGGTTATTATAGGCTTTCCGCTTATATGTTTCCCCACTTAAATCTACCAAAGAAAAATCATATCTTTAAAGTAAATACAACATTTCAAAGTATTCTTAACTTGTATAAGTTTGACAAAAAGCTTAGACTCCTTATTTTTAATGAAATAGAAAAGATTGAAATAGCTGTACGAAGTGCTATAGTCAATTATGGCTGTGAGATTTTTAATGACCCATATTGGATTACTGATGAAAAATATTTTATGAGTGCAAATAGATTCAAAAAAACTCTTAAAATTATTTCTAAAGAACTCACTAACTCAAAAGAAGATTTTATTATTCACTTTAGAACAAAATATTCAGAAACATATCCTCCTGCTTGGATATTGGCAGAGATTTTACCTATGGGTGTTATGACAAGTATTTATTGTAATATTAGGGACCTTTCTGTAAAAAAGACTATTGCCAAAGAATTTTCTTTGCAAGTAAAACCTTTTGAATCTTGGATGTCCATTGTGACACTTACTCGTAATGCTTGCTGTCATCATTCGCGTATCTGGAACAAACAGAATACTATGCTCGCAACGGAACCGAAGCATATTACAAGACCTTGGATAAAGTTACATACAGATAAACTTCGTATTTATTTTAACTTGTGTATTATCAAATGGTTTCTTGATTGTATATCTCCTAACAACACTTTAAAGAATAAAATCTGTAAACTTCTTGCAGAATATCCTTGTATAGATATAACAGCAATGGGCTTCCCAGTTGATTGGCTTAAAGAAGAACTCTGGAAGGGGTAATATTTTTTTTCTTCATTTTCTTTGGTAATCCAAAAACTTGTTGTATCTTTGCAGTGCCAGTACCCGCCAAGCCTCTTAACAATGCTCAAATGTGCGGGTCGTTTTACTTTATAACCGTCTTAATTCAAAAGACTATGCCAAATAGAATTTCTTACAACAAACCTTACAAATTAGCCAAAGACCTTGTACAACTACTTCAGACACGTGGCTTAATCATTAATGATTTTAGTAGAGCTGAGAATTATATTCGTCATATAGGTTATTACAGACTATCTGCTTATATGTATCCACATTTAGAATTTCCTATGGAAAGGGTAAGATTTTTTAATGAAAAGTTGTTCTATTTTATTGCACTAATTATTCGCTTATATAAATAAGGTGTAATCTGCTTTAAAATGCAGTCGTAGAACTAATTTTTAAAAATATTTCTGATTTTCTTTGGTAATTCAAAAACTTGTTGTATCTTTGCATCACCAGAACCCGCCAAGCCTCTTAACAATGCTCAAATGTTGCGGGTCGTTTTGTTTTATATACTTTAGTTCTTAATTCTTTAATCATAATTATCAGCAACTTTTTAATAATTATTACTTTTTTGTTTGAGGATTGAATTTCTCTAACAAAAAAATCACCTTATATGCTAATTTATAAAATTTAATTATTATCTTTGTTATGAAATCGAATGAAACTAAAAAAGCAACATTAGAGTTAGTAAACCAAACAGAAGTAGCAAGTTTATACACCATCTTATTTGAGAATGATAGTGCTTCTGAATTTACGAAGTTCATGTCTAAATTTAAAGACAGTGCACACCTACAACGTGATTATCAAATCATATTAATTGCATTGCAGAAAATATTGGAGAACGGGGCGTTGGAACGTTACTTTAGACCTGAAGGCAAATATAATGATGGTGTATGTGCACTACCTGTAGCTTCTGGAAAACTAAGATTATATTGTTTGCGTTTATCAGATCAAATTTTAATAATAGGAAACGGGGGAATAAAAGATTCTAAAACCTATAATGAAAATCCAGAATTGAGCGGTTATGTTATAGACCTACAAAACTTCCATTCTATAATTAAGAAAGCGCAAAATGAAGGGTTGATATCAATCCAAGAAACCGAAATTCAAGGAATAGAAAATCAAACATTTATCTTATGAGAACTTCAGAAATGTTTCAACAAGAGATTGCGAAAGTTCCAATTGACTTAAGGTTGGAGCTAGACCTTTCTTTTGCTATTGCTGACAAAATTGATGCAATACTACAAAGAAAAGGTATGACTCAAAAAGAGTTTGCTAAGAGAATGAATAAAACAGAATCTGAGGTATCTCGTTGGCTTTCTGGAACACACAACTTCACCCTAAAAACTCTCGCTAAAATAACATTTGTTTTAGATGAAAATATTGTAGTTATATCTGAATAATAACTTAATAACAACAAAAGCCACTTTTTACAGTGGCTTTGTGTTTTTTTAAGGGAGGGTATGTATAATATCTGAATACTATTATTTTTAGTATTGGTAATCGACGCAGACGCGCTCTTCTACTACTTTTTTGATGTACACGGCTGCGGCTTGGTGCGCTGGATGCACCTGGTAGTCGTTTAGATCGGCCACTGAGGCGAAGGTGCAGTTTAAGACAACGTCGTAGTTGCTTTCTGGGGTTTCTGGGTCGTTTAGTCCCACTTCAATATCTACTAGTGTTGGCGCCACGCCTTTTAGTGCTTCAAGGCTTTCTTTAATGATAAGTGCGTTTTCTGCTTTTGTTTTGCCTTCGGCTTCTGCCTTAAGTTTCCACATTACTATATGTCTAATCATACTTTTAAAAGATTTTGTTTTAGTTCATTTACAAAGATAAGAATCTATTGGTTAGGTTGATTACTTTTTTCTGTGATATTTTACTTTATGATGTAAAATTTTTATATATTTGCCAATAGATTTAAACCTTTTATTTTATGTTAAAATTAGGAACTGTATTAAGCCCAGTGGGTAAAAAAGCCCTTTTATTGGGTTCTGGTGAACTTGGTAAAGAAGTTGCAATCGAGCTTCAACGTTTTGGCGTGGAAGTAGTGGCTGTGGATAAATATCCTAACGCTCCTGCTATGCAAATTGCGCACAGAAATTATGTTATTTCTATGCTAGATCCTGTAGCTCTTAGAAATGTAATTGAAACTGAAAAACCAGATTATATCATTCCTGAGGTAGAGGCTATTGCTACTCCTACTTTGGTGGAATTGGAAAAAGAAGGTTACAACGTGATTCCTACTGCTAATGCGGCTTTCCTTACTATGAACCGTGAGGGCATTAGAACTCTTGCTGCTGAAAAACTTGGTCTTCCTACTTCTAGATATAAATTTGCCGAAACTCGTGAAGAATTTGATGCTGCTATCAAGGAAATTGGTATTCCTTGTGTGGTGAAACCTATTATGAGTTCTTCTGGTCATGGTCAAAGTACTGTGAAGTCTGAGGCTGATATCGACAACGCTTGGAAAGAGGCTCAAGAAGGTGGCCGTGCTGGTGCTGGTCGTGTTATCGTGGAAGGTTTTGTGAAATTTGACTACGAAATCACTCTTCTTACTGTGCGTCACTCTGGCGGTACATTGTTCTTAAATCCTATTGGTCACCACCAAGTGGATGGCGACTATCGTGAGTCTTGGCAACCACAGGCAATGAGCGATGTGGCTCTAGCTCAAGCGCAAGATATTGCTAAAAAAATTACTGATGCTCTAGGTGGTTATGGTATCTTTGGCGTGGAACTATTTGTTTGCGGCGACCAGGTTATCTTTAGTGAAGTTTCGCCTCGTCCACACGACACTGGTATGGTAACTATGATTTCTCAAGACCTTTCTGAGTTTGCGCTACATGCTCGTGCAATCCTTGGTTTACCTATCCCTTCGCTTAGATTCTTTGGCCCTTCTGCATCTAAAGCTATCGTGGTAGAAGGTACTTCTAAAGAAGTGGTGTTTAGCGGATTGGAAGATATCTTAAGTGAAGACAATGTTCAAATTCGTATCTTCGGCAAACCAGAAGTAAAAGGTTACCGCCGTCTTGGTGTTATCCTTGCTTCTGACGACAGCGTAGAGGCTGCTCTTGAAAAAGCCGAAAGAGCTTACGCCAAGCTAAAGGTTGAGGTATTATAAGTATTTTCTTAATATACATGAAGGCTAGCATCTGGTGGTGCTAGCTTTTTTTGTGGGTGAGGTTATAAACATTTTTACTCTAACTTTGGAATTTAATGTTATTTATCTTACATTTGCAATGTAAAATTAGTTTTATGTCTAACGAGTTTAAGAAAATATGGAAATTTGATGCAAAGACTGGGGAATATTACCTCCCTAATCTTAAAACTTTTTTATTGGAGCAACAGAAGATGTATCCCAATATGAAAAGACTATACGAACATCAAATGGACCTTATTAAAAAAGACTTTCCAAATGTATTTGCATAACTAAATTGAAGAAAATTGATAAAATAGTAACAGTAATTGCAGGACCTAATGGTGCTGGAAAGACTTCATTACAGAGCTTGCTTAGGCAGGCTCATTTAGTTAATTGTAATATTGTAAATATTGATGCTATTACAATAAACGAGAATTTACTACCAGATGACCCTTTACGATACCAAAAAGAGTTGAATAAACAAGTGGATAGAAAGTTTAGAGAATTATGTCTAGAAGCAATAAGAAACAATGTTGATTTCGCTTTTGAGTGCAATCTTAGGGATAATCAAATCAAATATTTATCTTTATTTGATGAAGCTGGATATAAAATTAATCTTGTTTATTTGTGGCTGTATGATGTAGAACTTTCATTTGAACGAGTTGAATACAGAGTGGCCCAAGGTGGGCATAGCGTAGGAAAAATTAGCATCGAATCAAACTTTTATGAAGGTTTGAGAAATCTAAATGATTCGTTTCAAGATTGGGACAATTTGTTTATTATAGATAATAGTAAAGACATTCATAAAAATAATATAGAGAATCTTCCGTTGGTTTTTTATATTGTAAATGGTGATATAAAATATTATAACTCCAATATTGATTTTAACCTTATAGAAAAAAGTTTCCCAGAGATAGCAAATAAATTAAACAAATAATATTTTACTAGAAACTTTAGCGAAAACAACTTCAATACTTAGCGTTAAGTGTTAATATATTTAACATTTAACGCTATTTTTTTGTGCCTACTTATTTTAACAATCCCCCTTTTTTCTACCCCTCTTTTTACCCCAAAAACCTGTTCCATTTTAACGGTCGATTTTAATATAAACACGAAATAATAAATTAAAACAACATACGTATGAAAAATTTTACAAAACAATTTGCAAACAAAACCTTGTTTAAACCAACAAGGTGGCTTCTTGTAGCGCTAATGTTCTTACTTGGAACAAGTGGAGCATGGGCTGCAACGGTTACTTTTACATCGGACGACGTTCTATTTTTTAATATGAGCGCAGTTTCATGGTGGACAGCTGGAACAAACGGCAATGGTAACTTTGCTTATTTTTACAACAATTCTACTGGTAAAAATGCGTGGTCTGCCCATGCTGTACAATATAGCGGAAGCGTTTATTATGTAAAAATTCCTGCAGGAACATGGGAAGGTGTTATTTTAACACGTAACAATACTAGTACATCTCCATCATGGGACAATAAATGGAACCAAACAGGCGACATTGCTTTAAGTAGCACCTCAAACTATATCTCAAAATTCTCAGAAGGTAGTGCTTCTGTAACATGGAGTACACAAAAACCAGCATCAACAGGGAAGTTAACAGCAAGTTCTGCATCTGTAAATACCAATACTAATGTTACGCTTACTCCTTCCTTAACTAGCAATACTACATATAATGAGATTAAAAGTACTACCTATGCTATAAGTCCATCAACTGGTGCAAGTATAAATGGTAATACCTTTACAGCTACTGCTGCAGGAACTTATACCGTTACTGCAACAATTACCTATAACCCAAGAGGTTATTCAAGCCTTACAAGTACAGTAAAACCAACTACAACTATTACAGTAACAGCGCCAGTTGTAACCTATACTATCTCATATAATAATAATGGCGGCACTGGTACAATTGCAAATCAAACTAAGATTAAAGGTACTGCAATAACACTTAGTAATGGTTCTGGGTTTTCTAAAACAGGTTATACCCTAGATAGTTGGAATACTAACTCTGCAGGTTCCGGGACTAAATATGCACTTAGTGCTTCTTATACAACTGATGCGGCATTAACTCTTTATGCTCAATGGAAAGCAGATACCTATGCTATTAAATACGATGCTAACGGTGGCGAAGGTGCTCCATCTCAACAAACTAAGATCTATGGACAAAACTTAACACTTAGTTCTACTGTACCTACTCGTACAGGTTACACATTCCAAAATTGGAATACAAAAGCAGACGGTTCTGGTACTTCATACGCAAAAGGTGGAACTTAT
>CALDPN010000035.1 GCA_937911235.1 uncultured Bacteroidales bacterium | reverse complement strand
TTAATAAATACTCGTTTAATAAAGTATATGCTTTTTCAAAATCTCTAATATCTGCAGCGTTGATACCTGCTTGAATGTATTGACCGTGCATTTCTTTGAAATCAGCTACCATTTTCTTTCTGTTTTCGTATTTTACACGACCTTTTTTATCTAGATATGAGTCATATTTGTTTGCCTCCATGTAGTTGGTAAACATCATATCTAAACCTGTACCCATTACATCATAGTTTGGTTGTTGTTGTAGGTAGAATTTTTCAAATTCTTTGTAAGCCATATCATAACCAATACGACCTGCTGTGTACCATGTGTCTGATTGTTCTGCAGTTGTAGAGTCTTGTTTTGCTAATTCGATATAAGAAATAGCTTTTTCATAATTTACTGGTTCTTCATAAAGTGCGTTTTCTGCTTTTTTAATGTTTGCTTTTTGAGCAAATAAACCAGTAGAAACGATTACTGCACCTAAAATTAATGCGATTTTCTTCATTTTTTACTGAATTTGGTGAATAATTATTGTTCGTTGTTTTCTAAATTTTCTCCTAGTTGTTCGAAGTTTTCTTGTGCTTCAGCTAGTTCTGCAGAAACTTCTGCACTTACAGCCTCTTCTTCTTCAGATTTATCAACTTTACAAACTGAAGCAATTTCGTCTTCACGTTTTTCTAGGTTGATTAATCTAACACCTTGAGTGGCACGACCCATCACGCGAATGCTAGAAACATCAAATCTGATTGCAATACCAGATTTATTGATAATCATAAGGTCGTTTTCATCTTTGACGGTTTTAATAGCCACAAGTTTACCGGTCTTTTCTGTAACGTTGATAGTTTTTACACCTTTACCGCCACGGTTTGTAACACGATATTCTTCTAATTCAGAACGTTTGCCATAACCTTTTTCAGATACAACCATAATGTTGTCAGGGTTTTGTGGGTTTACCACAACCATTCCTATTACTTCATCGTTTTCGTCATCTAGCTCCATACCTTTCACACCTGTAGAGATACGTCCCATATCTCTAACGCGAGATTCGTTGAAGCGGATTGCACGACCATTTTTATTTGCGATAATTACCTCATTTGTACCGTCTGTTAGGCGCACTTGGATAACTTTATCGTTTTCACGAATAACGATAGCATTTACACCATTTTGACGAGGACGAGAGTAAGCTTCAAGGCGAGTTTTCTTAATAATACCGTCTTTTGTACAGAATAACAAGTAGTGATTCATGTTGTATTCAGGATCTTGAAGCTGTTTAACACGAATAAATGCTGTTACTGCATCGTCAGACTCAATATTAAGAAGGTTTTGAATAGCACGTCCTTTAGATGTTTTGCTACCTTCTGGAATTTCATAAACTTTTAGCCAGTAGCAACGACCTTTTTGAGTGAAGAACATCATTGTGCTGTGCATTGAAGCAGGATAAATGTGTTCGATAAAGTCTTCGTCGCGGCTTGCACTACCCTTAGAACCCATACCACCACGGTTTTGAGACTTGTATTCTGCAAGTGGAGTACGTTTAATGTAGCCAAGGTGTGAAATAGTGATAATCATTTCATCGTCTGCATAGAAGTCTTCTGGGTTGAATTCTTCAGAAGCATAAACAATTTCTGTGCGGCGAGCATCACCATATTTATCTTTCACCTCTAAAAGTTCTTCTTTAATTAAGTTCATTCTTAAGTCTTTATTAGCAAGAAGTTCTTTTAAGCGGTTGATTGTTTCATATAAAGCAGCTAATTCTGCACGTAGTTTTTCTTGCATTAGGCCAGTAAGTTGGCGAAGTTGCATATCCACTACATAGCGTGCTTGAATTTCTGTAAGACCAAAGCGAGACATAAGTCTTTCAATAGCCTCTTGCACTGTTTTAGAAGATTTGATAATAGCTACTACTTCGTCGATATTGTCTGAAGCAATAATTAAACCTTCCACAAGGTGTGCTCTTTCTTCTGCTTTTCTAAGTTCAAATTGAGAGCGACGAGTAACCACATCGTGGCGGTGTTCTACGAAGCATTCGATAAGTCTGCGTAGGTTAAGTAGTTCTGGACGACCATTAACAAGCGCAATATTATTGATGCTGAATGAAGATTGAAGAGCAGTTTCTTTATATAGTTTGTTTAAAACCACATTTGCGTTAGCATCACGTTTAAGTTTGATAACTATACGCATACCTTCGTGGTTACTATAGTCGAAGATGTTTGAAATACCTTCAAGACGTTTTTCGTTTACAAGGTTACCAATGTGTTGAACCATGTCTGCTTTGATAACGCCGTAAGGAATTTCTGTAATAACGATTTGATCAGAATCTCCGTCGGTTTCGATGTCTGCTTTACCTCTTAAAACAACACGTCCACGACCTGTTTTATAAGCTTCTTTCACGTCGTTGTAACCATAAATCATACCTCCTGTTGGGAAGTCTGGCGCTTTGATAATAGAAATAAGATCGTCGTCTTCAATTTCGTTATTATCAATGTATGCCACAATGGCATCGATAGTATCTGAAATATTGTGTGGAGCCATGTTTGTGGCCATACCTACGGCAATACCAGAAGCACCATTTATTAAAAGGTTTGGAATACGTGTAGGAAGTACTGTAGGTTCTTCTAGTGTTTCGTCGAAGTTCTTAGCCATGTCTACAGTATCTTTTTCGATATCTATAAGCATGTCTTCTGCCATTTTACGCATACGAGCTTCTGTATAACGCATAGCAGCTGCTGTAGAACCGTCTATATCACCGAAGTTACCTTGTCCATCTACTAATGTGTAACGCATTGCCCAGTCTTGAGCCAAACGAACTAGAGTGCCATAAATTGATGAGTCACCATGAGGGTGATACTTACCAATTACCTCACCTACAATTCTCGCAGACTTTTTATAAGGCTTGTCAGAAGTGTTACCCAACTGATCCATACCGAATAAAACCCTACGGTGAACTGGCTTCAAACCATCTCTCACATCTGGCAATGCTCTAGACACAATAACTGACATTGAGTAGTCAATGTAGGCTGTCTTCATTTCCTCTTCAATGTCAATTCTTATAATTCTCTCTGAATCTGTCATTTATGTTTAATTTTAAGTTTAAATTTGAAAGTACTAAAATAATAAAAATTCCGCAAATAGTCAAACAAAAATCAATAAAAAATTACAGAAAATTTCACATAAAATTACTTATATAAAATTGTTATTTTAAAGTAGTGATTTTTAGGCTTTCCTTAAACGGGCACGATTTTTGCAGTATACTTTATGTAATAATGTATCATTATGGACGGAAAATATTCATTAAAAGTAACGGAAATCTTGAGTTTGGCAAATGAGGAAGCTTTGAGATTGGGTAATAATTATATCGCTCCTGAGCATATATTTTTGGGCATGATGAGATTGGGCTCTGGGGTGGCGTATGATTATTTGCAAGAGAAAAAAGTGGATTTATCTAAGCTTAAACACACTATAGACTCAAATTTGAAAACAAATGAAGAGATTGTGCCAGGTCAATTTCCTATGTTGAAAAACTCAGAAAAGATTTTGACATATAGTTTGCTAGAAGCAAGACTTGCTAAAAAGCCAGAGGCAGATACAGAACATTTGTTATTGGCATTTTTGAAATATGACAACAGTATGATTTATGGTTTGCTAAATAGCGAATATAATATTTCATATGTGGATGTAAACAAATATTTAGGCACAGGTGTGACAAAAATGTCAAATGAAGCTCCAAGTTTCTCTGCTTCTGCAGAAAATTCTGAGGAGGAAGATGACAAATTTGAAACTTCTATGGCAGGAAAAGACAATTATTCTTCAAAAACAGCTTCTACTACAAAATCTAAAAGTAAAACTCCTGCTTTAGACTCGTTTGGCAAAGACTTAACAGAGGCTGCTGCAGCAGGAAAATTGGACCCTGTGGTAGGTAGAGACGAAGAGATAGAACGTGTAATGCAAATTTTAACACGTAGAAAAAAGAATAATCCTGTTTTAATTGGCGAGCCAGGTGTGGGTAAAACTGCTATTGTAGAAGGTTTGGCTGCTAGAATTGTAAACAGACAAGCCCCTCACCTACTTTTAGACAAGAAAATTATGTCTATTGATATGGGTTCGTTGGTAGCGGGAACAAAATATCGTGGTCAGTTTGAAGAAAGATTAAAATCTATACTAAAAGAACTAGAGGAACACCCAGAAATTATTGCATTTATAGATGAAATTCACACTATTATAGGTGCAGGTGCTACTCCTGGTAGTTTAGATGCTGCTAATATGATGAAACCAGCCCTTTCTCGTGGCACAATTCAATGTATTGGTACCACAACACTAAACGAGTATCGCCAAAGTATAGAAAAAGATGGTGCATTGGAACGTAGATTCCAAAAAATCATTATCAACCCTACCACAAAGGCTGAAACTTTAGATATTTTGAAGAATATCAAAGAAAGATATGAGTATCACCACAATGTGAAATACTCAGATGAAACTCTAGAGGCTGCTGTGGAATATGCCGACAGATACATTACAGACAGAAGTTTCCCAGACAAGGCTATTGATATTATTGATGAGGCAGGTTCTCGCTCTCACCTTCTTACAGTGAAAGTGCCTTCTCACATTAAAGAACTTGAAGACAAGATTAATGAGCTTCAAAAGAGCAAAGCAGAAGCTGTTCTAAAAGAGGACTTTACACTTGCAAATGAGTATAAAAATCAAGAAGCTGAAGCAAACAAAACTCTTGCTGCAGCAAAAAGCGAATGGGAAAAAGACTTACGTAAAAACTCTGTAGAAATTACAGTGGAACACATTGCAGAAGTGGTTTCTATGATTTCTAATGTGCCTGTTAGCCGTATGGTTGAAGCAGAACAAGAAAAACTTCGCCACATTGCAAGCACACTTAAATCTAAAGTTATTGGCCAAGATGCTTCTATTGATATTATTAGCAAATGTATCTTGCGTAACAAAATGGGACTTCAAGACCCAAACAAACCTATTGGTTCATTTATGTTCTTAGGTCCTACTGGCGTGGGTAAAACATACTTAACCAAGATGTTAGGTGAATTTATGTTCAACTCAAAAGACTCTATTATTAGGGTTGATATGAGTGAATTTATGGAAAAATTCACTGTATCTCGCCTGATTGGTTCACCTCCAGGATATGTTGGTTATGAAGAAGGTGGTCAGCTAACAGAAAAAGTACGTCGCAACCCTTATTCTATCGTGTTGTTCGACGAGATTGAAAAAGCTCACCCAGATGTGTTTAACTTGCTTCTTCAAATTTTAGATGAAGGTTATATCACAGACAATTTGGGTAGAAAAATCGACTTTAAAAATACTATTATCATTATGACTTCTAACGTTGGCTCACGCCAACTAAAAGATTTCGGAAGTGGTATTGGTTATAGCAATATTATACGCACCGATGATAGTAGTTATGCACGTGCACAAATTCAGAAATCGCTTGAAAAGACATTCTCACCTGAATTTTTGAACCGTATAGACGAAATTTTATACTTCGAACATCTTAGAAAAGAAGATATTATCAAGATTATCGACCTAGAATTGAAACCTGTAGTTTCTCGTATTAAAAAGGCTGGTTATGATATAAACATAACAAATGAAGCAAAAGAGAAATTTGCAGAAGAAGGCTACCACAAACAATATGGTGCTCGCCCACTAAAACGTGTACTTCAAAAATACATAGACAATGCCGTGGCAGAAGCACTTGTAAATGGAGATAAACCTTTAGGTTATTGTTTCAATGTAGATTTGAAAGATGGCGAAATAAAAATGAGTTGACTTTAGGTCAACTCATTTTTTTATCATTTATTTTTTTATTCCTAATTGATCAAGCACTTGGCGAATTTTTTCGTAAGTAGTTAAACGAGTTGGAACAAGCGGAAGACGAAGTTTGTTTTCTATATAACCCATTGCGTTAAGCATACATTTAATACCCGCAGGGTTACCATCCACAAATAATAGGTCAAATAAGTCTAGGAATTGGTGGTGAATAGAACGAGCATTGTCATAATCACCAGCAAGTGTAAGACGCACTAAGCGACCAAATTCTTTTGGGAACGCATTACCAATCACAGAAATAACACCAGCACCACCAAGTGTGATAAGTGGGAATGCAAGACCATCGTCGCCAGAGATTACTTCAAAATGTTTTGGTTTATCTTTAATAATAGCTTCCATTTGGCTTAAGTTGCCAGAAGCTTCTTTAATAGCAACTACATTTTCAAACTCGTGAGCAATGCGTAATGTAGTTTCTGCAGTCATATTCACACCTACACGGCCAGGCACGTTATAAAGTATAACTGGCACTGGAGACGCTTTAGCGATAGCTGCAAAGTGTTGATACATACCCTCTTGTGAAGGTTTGTTATAATAAGGTACCACAGAAAGGATACCATCAATACCTGTAAAATCGTCTGTTTTAAGTTTTTTTACAATAGCAGAAGTGTTATTACCACCCACACCAAGAACCACAGGCACTCTACCTGCAATACGTTCTACAGTGAAACGAACTACCTCTTTTTTCTCTTCTTCTGAAAGTGTTGGGGTTTCGCCAGTAGTACCTAAAACTACCATATAGTCGATACCGTTATTTACTTGATAGTCGATAAGGTTACCAAGCGCGGTATAATCTATAGAATCGTCTTCGTTGAATGGAGTAATTAGGGCTACGCCTAAACCTTTAAAAATATGATTTATCATATTGTATTACTGAATATTTTGTTCAAAGTGCAAATTTACAGAATTTTTGCTTAAAATACACTATTCGGCTTTTATTTTTTGTAAATAGTATTTAATTGACTCAAAAACTTCCTTCACAGAGTCACTATCTGGACTAAAATACATGTCATATTTAGCTCCTTTGCCTGTTTTAAGTACAGAAATCTTGAGTTTAGCATCGGAATACTCTGCCAAATATTCCAAAGGAAGCGAAAGCTCAGGACTTAAGTTTATCACCACATCACTTTCCTCTTCTTCTGCTATATCAAAAATGTCTTTCTCAGGTTCTGAAGTAAAGAAATTACAAGTTTTAGCATCAAACACTGTTATATTGAAGCGTTTCTGTTCTACAGGTGATTTGTTTACACAAACTATCAGTCTAACATTCATTTTTTCGTCGAAACAACCATCCAGAATTTCATAAAGTTCTGAATATATGCGACTTGCCACTGCTTCTGGCACATTTGTCATAGAATATAAAAGCAACACTCTATGAGTTTTACCCCAGTCTACATAAGATCTCTTTCTCTGAGTTTTGCGAATTCTTTTAATCTTATACCCTGCAATGTTGTTTTTTATGTTTGTAATGAAACTCATTTTATAAAATTCATTTTATTAATTCTAAAAATTCGTCTTCGTTTATCATTTTTATGCCAAGTTTGTTGGCTTTTTCTTCTTTTGCAGGTCCCATATTAGCACCAGCCAATATAAAATCGGTCTTAGAAGATATTGAGGATGAGTTTTTACCTCCGTTTAATTCTATTAGTTCTTTTAGTTGTTCTCTTGAATATTTCTCAAAAGTGCCACTAATTACAATGATTTTACCTGCTAGTTTGTCTGTTTTAAGAGCTGCTTTTTCCTTTGAAATCTCCATTTGAAGACCAAATGAGCGTAGTCTTTCCACTAGTTCACGATTTGCTGGCTCTTTAAAATAGTCTTCCACACTTTGCGCAATCACCTCTCCTATTTCATCTATACACGCAAGTTGCTGAGCAGTAGCAGACATTATATTGTCAATATTTTCAAGTGCCGAAACAAGTTTTTTAGCAACTGTTTCGCCCACATAACGTATGCCAAGAGCAAAAAGAACGCGTTCAAAAGGCACTGTTTTGCTTTTTTCTAGCGAAGCAAGTATTTTTCTGCCACTCTTATCGCCAAGACGGTCTAGAAGAGCAAGGTCTATAAGCTTTAGAGTGTATAAATCTGCAATATTTTTAACAAGTCCGTTGCGATAGATTAAGTCTATTGTTTCTTCGCCCAGGCCATCTATATTCATAGCCTTGCGAGATACAAAGTGAGTCATTTTACCCTTGATTTGAGGCGGACAATTTGCCTCATTTGGACAATAATGAGCAGCCTCGCCTTCGTCGCGCACAAGCGGAGTGCCACATTCTGGACATTGGGTTATAAACTCTACTTTTTCAGCAAAAAGGTCTCTGATAGAGGTTTCTACGCCTGTTATTTTAGGAATAATTTCACCTCCTTTTTCCACATAAACCTTGTCGCCAATATGTAAATCTAGCCCCTCAATAATATCAGCATTGTGAAGACTTGCACGTTTCACCACTGTGCCAGAAAGCTGAACAGGTTCTAGATTTGCCACTGGAGTGATAGCACCTGTTCTACCCACTTGATAAGACACTGAAAGTAAGGTTGTTAATGCTCTTTCTGCTTGAAATTTATAGGCTATCGCCCAACGTGGCGATTTAGCTGTGAAACCAAGGTTCTTTTGTTGAGTTAAGTCGTTCACCTTAAGCACAATACCATCTGTTGCCACAGGCAAATTCTTTCTCTCTGTATCCCAATATTTGATGTAATCCATCACTTCTGGCAGCGATTTGCACACTTTCACCGCATCAGAAATCTTAAAACCATAACTTGCAGCCGCCTCTAATGATGCAGAATGAGTGTCAGCAGGCAGATTTTCGCCTAGCATATAATAAAGATATGCATCGAGCTTGCGTTTTGCCACTTCTGTGGCGTTTTGTAGTTTAAGAGAACCAGAAGCTGCATTTCTAGGATTGGCAAAAAGTGCCTCGCCTTGCGCCTCACGATCTTTATTTAAGCTCTCAAACACCATCCAAGGCATTAAAATCTCGCCACGAATTTCAAATTTATTTGGGAAATCGCCTTTTAATTTCAAAGGAATTGTACGTATTGTACGCACATTTGCCGTTACATCATCCCCTTTTTCGCCATCGCCTCGAGTTACTGCGCGCACTAGTTCGCCATTTTCGTATGTAAGTGAGATTGAAGTGCCATCATATTTTAGCTCACATACTATTTCAAACGGAGCATTTAGAGCCTTTGCCACACGATTGTAGAAGTCTGCCACTTCACCTTCGTTGTAGGTGTTGCCAAGTGAAAGCATTGGGTATTCGTGTTTCACTTGAGTGAAGTTTTGGTTTATATCACTACCCACACGTTGAGTTGGTGAATTTGCATCGAAAAACTCTGGGTGCGCATCTTCAAGTTTTTGAAGTTCTGCCAGCAGTTTATCAAATTCAAAGTCACTAATCAGTGGCTGAGAAAGCACATAATAATGGTAGTTGTAATTATTAAGTCTTTCGCGAAGTTCTAATATTTGTTGTTCGATATTGTTCATTTAAAATTTTACTTCATTTCGTGATTGTAATGTAACTCCTCACTCCTAACTCCTAACTATTTCAATAAGTCAGGTCTTAATAACTTAGTTCGTTCAAGTGACTGCTCCATACGCCATTCTGCTATTTTACGTTCGTGTCCAGAAAGAAGAACATCAGGCACACGCCAGCCTTTATACTCTGCAGGACGTGTATAAACAGGTGCAGAAAGCAGGTCGTCTTGGAAACAATCAGACAAAGCAGACTGTTCGTCGGAAATCACGCCCGGTATTATGCGAACAATAGCATCCGCCATTATTGAAGCAGCCAATTCGCCACCTGTAAGAACGAAATTTCCCACAGACACCTCACGGGTAATAAGATGCTCACGAATGCGGTAGTCGATGCCCTTGTAGTGTCCGCAGAGGATAATTATATTTTCGAGTGTCGAGAGTCGGTTTGCCTCGTGCTGATCGTAGCGAATACCATCAGGCGAGGTGAAGATAATCTCGTCGTAGTGGCGCTCGCTCTTGAGCTTCTCGATGCAACGGAACACCGGCTCAATCTTCATCACCATACCTGCCTCGCCACCGAAAGGGTAGTCATCGACCTTGTGGTGCTTATCCTCCGAGTAGTCGCGGATATTATGGATGTGAATCTCTGCAAAACCGCCCTCCTGCGCACGCTTCAATATC